>PWEN01000036.1 GCA_003553505.1 Candidatus Nealsoniibacteriota bacterium
GATGATTATCCTTTTTATGTCCATATTTTACTGATAAAAAATTATAACTCGACCTTTTTATTCTTTCTAAAAGATGCTATCATAACCTTAAAAACTAGATAATGCGTATAACGGACCTAAAAATAAATCACTACAAAAGCATTAAAGAGCCCCTGCACATAACCAGCTTTTCCAATCTAAGCATTCTTGTCGGTCCTAATAATGCCGGAAAAACGAACGTTTTTGATGCCATTCAAACAGTTATCGAAAATCCAGACGAAGAGCGTCTTGTTGACGAAGACGTTGACATAGAGCTCACCTTGCACTCTAGAGGAAAAGAGTATTTTTTGTCAAACAAAAAACGTGCATCTCTTGAAGACAAAGAAGATTTCTTGAAAGTAAAAGAGTCTTTTGTGCGTATATCGGACACCTCTTCTGTGTATAAAATAATTCCGGAAGAGCTGGGAGAATTTAAAGAAAATTATCCCGAAAAATATGAATCTTTTTCACGTGCTCTCAGCTACTACTTCAAAGATGTCGAGATAAGCGAAGAGCTTTTTATTTTAAGCGTAGACACAAACAAAAAGAAAAGATCAGTAAAAAGAATGGGAGAAGGATTTAAACGGTTGTTCGTGATACTGTTCTACATATTTCATCCACAATACACGATGATATTTATAGACGAACCGGAACTGCATCTTCATCCCTCCATAATAAGAAAGTTCCTTGCTCTCTTAAAAGAGAAAGGGATGGGCAAACAGATATTTTTGACAACTCACCATCCCACTTTTGTGCAAGCAGATCACCTGTCTTATATCTGGAGAGTCGCAAGAAATGAGAACGCAAACACATCTGTATACAAATTTGCCGAAAAAGATGTGGACATAAACAGATTCGTGCAAGAGATAAACGATGACAACTCCGCTATGCTTTTTTCAGACAAAGTTTTACTAGTGGAAGGAGTTTCAGATCGTATATTTATGTCAGAGATGTTGCACCGTTTTTATAGGAAAGACAAGGATATAAAAGTAGTTTATACGGGAGGAAAAGGAACAACGGATCTTTACGCCGCTCTTTGCGATATGTTTCGCATTCCTTACGCCGTAATGCTTGACTCAGACGCCATAAACTCTCCTTCTTTAAAGAATTTAAAGAAGTATCCGGAGATGAAGAAGAAAACTCCAGTAGAAGAAAAAAAGAGACTTCTTAAAGAAAAAGAGATATTTATACTACAAAAAGACCTTGAAAGAGTTTATCCCAGAAAGTATAAAAGACGAGAAACAAAGCCTCTTTCTGCGCTCTATATATCAAAAAATATTACCAGAGACGACCTAAAAGAGAAAAGAATGAGCGTTATAAAAGAGATATTGGAAACAATCTAAATACCTCTAATTCTTTCTGCTGCTTCAATATAAGTAGCGGCACTCCATGCTTGCACGGGAGATCCTTCTGAGAACAACCACTTTGCAGAACTAACCTCCCCGCTTCTACCTGCAACACCCATCCACATCATCTCCCTTTTGCTTGCCTGCATAATCTTTCTTATATAAGAAGCATACCTTCTTTTGTTTGCACGATACAACATTATGGCAGCAATATTGTTTATGTAAAACCAACTATCCCCGTTATGATAACTTTCCGGAGACTCTCCCGTATGGTTAACCTTAAAAGAGGAGCTGTTTACATTTACTGTGGAAAGACCTCCCCAGGGCAACCACAAGACTGATAGTGCTTTATCAAAACACTTTATCCACTCTCTTCTTGTAAGAAGCTCGGGATAAATATAAGCGGCAATAAAAATGTTGGGACGAATGGTATCGTCAACTTCTTTTTTCTGCGGAAAGTAGCCGTCATAAAGTATATTGCCATCAAAAAAGTTTCTCCTTACTCTTTTCTTCAAATCCTTCTCCAGTTTTCTGTAAAATCTTCTCTCTTGCCATGTTTCGGAAAGAGAAGCAGCAACTTTATACATGTTAAGCCTCATAGCTTGTATCTCTATTCTTGCACCGCTCCTTTCGAGTGTGTCCATCCATGTTTCTTTTGGTCCATTTACCGCAAATCCATCATCCGTATAGTGCAACAACAAGTCTTCCAGGTAACTCCTTATGCTCATAAACAACCTCTCTTTTTCAGAGTCGCGAAGATTTAACTCTTCAAATCGCTTGACTACCCATCCCGGAGCATCAGCATTTACAACGTTACGAGGACCATTGCTCTCCAAAAAACGAACAAGCCTATGAAGTATTGCCCTTGCCTTCTCTTCTTCTACTTCTGCAAGCGCTTTTAAAGATACTGCCTCATCTCGCGGCCAAAACTGAAAAAACCAAGGAAGTCCGGCATATAGTCCCGGATCATTTAAAACAAGAAGATCAGAAAGCGTTCTTTTTGCGCAAACAAGGTCTAGCTCGTCACTCAAAGAAGGATAGCTGCGAGCAAATATCTTATTAACCTCTTTAATTGCTTCTTCTTCCGTTTTAGCGACAGAAAAAACAAATTTCTTTCCGTAAAGCGATAAATTCAAAAAGACGTCTCTTTCATAAGGAGGAGACCCTCTCTTTTTATCATACTCATAGAAACGGTGCACCTTCTCTTCTTTTAACTCTTTCTCTTTTGCACGTACTGCAACGAAGATTCCGTTTTCAAAGCTTAGGAGTAAAGTGCCATTTCTCTCCTCTATCTTGCAGGACTCTCCTTCTTTAGAAGAGTAAGAGTGACGAACATCAAAGAACACGTTCACTTTTCTTTCTTCGCTTAACTCATAGACAAGCGTGTGTGAGTAATGAGGAAGAAAGAAAACTTCTTTTATGCCCTCTCTGTGTATTTCTCCATAGTCAAATCCGTTAACCATCTTGTCTGCAGGGCCCGCTCCTTCTACTTCAATACTTTCTATAATGCGGAAAAGGTCTTTATCTTTTCTGAAGAACCACCCTTGATAACGACTAGTGGGACGGTCAGAAACCCAAAAGTAGTCTCCATTTCTATTTGTTGTCATGAGGCCATTTAAGGGGCCTACATTCTTCTCTTCTTCTTGTCCATTTGTTTTATGAATCAGTCTCATTTTTGAGCTTCATTATGAGCTTTTATGTAGTTCAAAACAAAACTTTCCCAGTTCGCTTTCGCAGCTATTTTACGAGCCTCTATCTTGTTTTGCACTCTTTCTTTTCGCGAAAGCCCGGAAAAGTAGTGCATAAAACGGAAAAGATCTTCCGTAACCTCATCATCATGCTTTCTTTCTCTTTTTAAGACGTAAACGCCGGGAGTCTCTTTTTTAAGTTCCAACTTTTCACAAAAACGTCCAAATCCGGAAAGATCGGTAGTTACGGAAGCAACACCAAGAGCGGCCGCCTCAAGCGGAGTGTATCCCCAAGGCTCATAAAAACTGGGGAAGACGCCTAAGTGACAGGCCTCTAATGTCTCATTATAATCAAGGTTAGAGAGTCCGTCATGGCCCGTAAGATAAGCGGGATAAAAAACAACTTTTACACGATCTTCTTCTCTATTTAATAGCTCCGCTTCTTTTAGGCTGTCAATTATTTCACTGTGGTACGCTAAGTGATGCGTAGAAAGCGAAGGAGTTTCTCCTTTGCGATTCATCTTAAGAAGTTTTTTCTCTATCTCTAACAGGTGGTCATCACTTATCAAGCTGCGCTTAGTTATCTGCTTTCCTCTTATAAGAGAGTATGTGACACGCTCCTCCATTTCCGGAAAAACGCTCTCGAGAGAGTCTCGCAGGTCACGAAAATACTCCATATTCTCCAGCAAATGAGGGTTTATTCCTTTTGTTTGCGTAGGAACAAAAAGAAAAGCAATAATCGTTCTGTCATCTCCTTCTTCACGCATCTTATCGTTCAATCTTCCCAATGACCTGATAAAAACATCTATTCCTTTCGCCTTGAACTCATTTCTACCTATAAGGAAGTAGAAAAGCGTTTTTTCGATATCAAAAGTGTAATAAGGAAAGAAAAAAGAAGAAACAAAGCGACGCAACCTCCTTCTTTGTAAACGATGTTTTATAACAACCTCTTCAAATGTAAGATACTTGTCCATATCAAGTCCATTTGAAAGGATGACATCCGGTTTTCTGCCAAGGAAGTTCTCCGCTTCTACGGCAGTTATCTCACTTACCGTGGTAAATACATCACTTTCTTTTGCCGCCGCTCTTTCCATGGTGTGTTTTGGTTGAACTCCCATTCTATGTGCCTCCTCATCAACATTTATATCCTCTATCATGGAATAAAAGTTTACGGAGTGAAAAGAAAGAGATCGCCCCAAAGTAGTTGCATGAGTAGTAAAGACAGTACGCACGTCAGACTCTTTCTTTTTCAGATATAAAAGCCCTGATCCGGAAAGCCACTCATGAAAGTGAGCAGTTGTCTTCTTTCCTTTGTTTATGCGAGACATCTCTTCTATGAACTTTCCAGCAACATAAGACCAGCAAACAGGCTCATTAAAATCGTGCCCTGAATTTATAGAGTCCACTCCATAAAGATCCCACATTTCCTTTTTGATTCTATCCGCATTTTTTGTGTAATCATTTAATTCTAAGAGTATGGTTCTTGGCTTTCCTTCCACCATCCACCTCCCGTAATAGCAGATTATTCCTTCTTTTTGTAGATTTTCAAAAGCTTCTTTTATTTCTTTTGGAGCAGCCTCTTCCTTGAACTCCCCCTTTGCTCTTCTGGGAAAGTATGGTCCTATCAAAAAGTAAGAATCGCCGTAATGATCGACCATGCGTTTTGCTTTGGACTCAAGAACTCTATAGATCCCCCCTACACGGTTGCAAACTTCGAATGAGACCTCAAATAGATTGTCGGAAAGTAACTTTGTTTTTTTCATCTTTATAATTTAATTTTTTTTCTACTCTTAATTTTAAATCACTTAAAGCATTCATGAAAGAGATAAATGCCTCATAAGGTGAATCGTAGGGAGAAAAGTAGCTGTGCACCACTCCATCTCCCATTGTTTTTGTCCCCATGTAGTAAAAGTGATCCGATATTTGTAATTTCCTCCAATCATCAATTATATCTTTGTCTTTTGTTCTTAAAACATCTTCCTCTATCTCATAAACCTTAGAGAGAGCGTCCCTCTGCATTTCATTTCCCGTCCAAGCGGAAGTATCTCTTTCCGTGTCTGCCCAAGAAGTCACATAAGGAACATCGATCTCGTCATGCGCTTTATATCTTTCAATCGCCTCAGACAACGTAATAAAATCATTGTCGCTGTCTTTTAACACTTCTCCGGGAAGGGATCTGAGGAAATTAAATATTCCTGTTTCCTCCCACTGATGCTCTCCAAATGTTTCATAGTCCATAAAGAGATTGACCACCTCTCCATTTCCATTCAACTGTGAAACCCACCGAGCAAACTTATCCGCTGTAAGAGGGTGCTCTTTCCATCCAGAAGAAGAAAAACGAAAAGCAATATCATCAGAAAGACGGTAATTTTTCTTAAAAAGCTTTATATCATTTAATCCTTGCGGCCTATATATAAAGTTTGGGCTCCTCCATCCAAGTAGATGATCCACTCCTTCGCCAAGAACCCCCTTAAATCCCATATCTCTTGCCGCTCTTGCTACCTCGTTGCTATAAAAAAGCTCTGTGCAACGAAACACTTGAGGGGTAACAGAAAAGAGTTCTTCCACTTTCTTTCTCTGCATATCAACCTGTCTTTTAAACTCTTCTCTTGAGTAAAGGAAAGCAAGTGAGTGGTAATATGTTTCTCCCAACAACTCCACCCTTCCTGTGTTAACAAGCTCGCGGAAAGACTCCAGTGTCTCCGGAGAATATTTCTCCATCTGCTCCAAAACAACACCACTAAAGCTAAAGCTTATTCCCATGCTAGGATACTCTCTTAAAAGATCGAGAAGCATCTTGTTGGTGGGAATATAGGACTTATCCGCCACTTTTCTCATCACCCACTCATTGTTAAGATCCCCCTCTCCCTCTCCGGCAAAATAACTTGAATCCCTTCCTATATCAAAGAAAGTATATTTTTTTACTCGAAAGGGTTGGTGAACTTGAAAGTAAAAACAAACTGAGGGCATTTTTATAGGTTATTATATATTTTTATAAGCTTGTCGGCCGTTTTATCCCAATTAATAGAAAAAACCTCTCTTCTCCCGTTCTCTTTAAGACAGCGATTAAGAGAGTCGTAGTTTAGAGCACATATCATCTTGTTTGCCATATCATCTATATCCCAAAAATCAACTTTCAGAGCATGCATGAGGACCTCAGAAGACCCGGACTGTTTTGATATCAACACCGGAGTTCCATTGATAAGCGACTCAAGAGGAGTAATACCAAAAGGCTCCGACACGGAAGGCATAACAAAAAGATCCGCAGAACGATAAAGACTTCTTAATTTTTCACCACGCATGAACCCAGTAAAAAAAACGCGATCAGAAAGACCTTCTCGCGCAACTTGCTCCATCATTTGACACTGCATGTCTCCAGATCCGGAAATAACAAAAAAAGTGTCTCTACACACCTCACACACTCTTTTTGCCGCCCTTATAAAGTAGTCAGGACCCTTTTGAAGAGTGATTCTTCCCACAAAAAGAACCATCTTTTTTCCGTGCTCTTTCATCTTGCTAACCTCTCTGAATTCTCCCTCTTCCTCCTCAAACTCTACTCCGTTATGCACTACCTCTACTTTCTCTTCCGGAATTCCGTAATGTTTTACCACTATACTTTTTGTGAGATTACTTACAGCAACCACCCTGTCAGCCATTTCCATTCCTCTTTTTTCTATAGCATAAACACGCGGGTTAATCCCTTCTCCACCAGTACGATCGAACTCTGTAGCGTGTATGTGTGCTATAAACGGCTTCCCGCTCCTCTCCTTTGCTTTTATGCCCGCACCAAAAGAAAGCCATTCGTGTGCATGAATGACATCAAAGTCTTCCTTTCCGGCAATATACCATCCAAAATCAGAGTAGCGAGAAACCTCCTCGTACAAACTCCTTCCGTAAACAGAGTCTCCTTTTGTAGAGTAACTTTCATATTTTTTACCATCCAGATAAGGAGAAAGAGGAGAGTCCACGGAATAAAAAGAGATATAAGGTGTTTCCGGTGAAACAATACGTAAAAAACTCTCTGCTCCTTCTATTTTTTTAGGCAAAACAAACGTAACCTTTGTTTTCTTTTTAGAAAGAGATTTTGTGATTCCCAAACATGCAGTTCCCAGTCCCCCACTATTGTGCGGCGGGAACTCCCACCCGAACATAAGCACCTTTTTGCCCATAAAAGTATTATTTATAATAATGTAACATTAAAATATAAAAAAGAAAAACTAACTGAACCTAAAAGAAAGTATATCTTCAGGATCATGTGCCATCATGTCAGGATTGGCGGAAGCAAGTGACTCTTTGTAGCTAAGACCCCAACTTGCAGCAATCGTAAAAACTCCAGCACTTTTACCCGCTTCCACATCCCTTATCTCGTCTCCTATATAAACAAAGTTCTTCTTCCCCTTGCTGATCTTTCTTATCTTTCTCTTTTTCCCAAACATTCCCGCAGAAATTACAAAATCAAATTCGGGAAGATCATTTTCCTTTAGAAAATGTAACACATTACTCTTGGAATTGGAAGTGATTATTCCTATTTTACACCCCCTTCCCTTTAATTCTTCGAGAGCTTCTTTCATTCCCTCTTTTAATTTTACACCGTGCATCTCTTTTGCCATCTCTTTTCTTGCTCTATAAACAAGAAAAAAAAGCCTCAGAAAAGACAGATCTATCTTTTTTCTCCCCTTTCTTATCCCCCTGCTTTTTATTTCAAACAAAGTTTCCTCATCTATGCCTTTTCCCGTTTTTTCCTTTATTAAGCGATCCATTATATTCACTATAATGGGAATTGTGTTCGCCAACGTTCCATCAAAATCAAAGCAGTAAGTACTCATTTCAGCTTAAATCTTAAAGGTTTATCTTTACACTTCGCATAATCAACTCCTACTCTGGGGAGTCGCTCAATGATACGATCCCCTTTCTTGTACTCCATCCATGGCAAAACCGATCTATAATTAAAAGACATGTTAAAATTAAGCGCTTTTGCCAGTCTTCCGGGGCCACTTACGTTTCCCGCTCCCCGTAGAAGGATGGCTGAAGGGTGATCTTTTTTACCAGTTACTATATTGATCATAAAGTGCATGCCATATATAAGATATATATAAAAGACGCCCCCTTCTTCAAACATGGGCGCGTTTCTCTTTGTCATCCCGCGAAAAGCATGAGAGGCATCATCTTGAAATCCTTCATACAGCTCCACTTCGTTTATCTTAAACTTTTCCCCTTTCCTGCTTATAATATTACTCCCCAAAACAAAAAAAGCAACAGTCTCCGCGGAGCACACAAAGTCCTCTTTCTTAAAGGCACTCCTCATTGCTCTCTTCTTACTTTTATTGCTTTCCCCTCCAAAACAGCACGTGAAACTTTCCTGTGGGCAGATCTTAGTATTCTCTGAAAAGTACTCTGAGAAGTGTTCATCTTTTTTGCGCAACTTATTTGGTCTAAATTGTCCATGTCCTTTAGCCTTAGTGCTTGTATTTCTTCCATTGTCAAAATAACACACTTAAGATCTCTCAAGGGAACTCCTCGGGGCTTAAAAAAAGTAGCTTGTGGATTAACAGTTATGCTGCGTCGCAATCGTGGTCTTCCCATAAATGAGTCTCGATGTTAAGATAAGTCAAAGAGGGCCGCTCCCGTCCCTATATGGGACGGGCACCACCGGCCTTCTTTTATTTTTCTATCTCCTCTATTCTCTCTCTTACGGCCATTAGATCCTCTTTTAGGGCAAGCTCTTCTTCTTTCAGGCTCTCCAACTCTTCTTTTTTAGTAAGAAACCTCCTTCCTCTATAGTTGCACGGCCCCATTCCACGACCAGTAAGTGGTCCTTGTCCCATGGGTCCGCTTCCATCAAATCGAGGCATATCTTTAGTGCTTGATTAATAAACCGACCTTTAATTATGAGTATATATTCATAACTAAATATTGTCAAGCACCTTTATCTGTTCCGGATGCTCTACTACTATTTGTGGTCGCCCTTCGTGTAACGATATCTCCCCTTTTATGGCCACCTTCTCTTCTTTCAAGTCTTCAAGCTCTTCAAAAAGGTAAGTATCTCCTGAAAATATTACAGAATAAAAGGGGCAATCACGATAATCTTCACAGAAGTTAATAAAAACATCGCCTTCAGGTGAAACAAAAACGTGGTCCACCTTTCCGTGAACCCACTTCTTTTCCCCCACATTCTCCGGTGCTTCTTGAAAGCTTATTTTTTTTATCTCTTCTTTTTGAAACACTCGAAGCACCCCTGTTCTTCCCAGAATAAGAGCAAGAGAGAGAAGTATTATTATTACAAGCGCTACCTTTCGCATAAGCGCTCTACCTTATCTCCTCCACAATAAAAACATCTTCTTTCTTTTCTCCTTTTGCTGTAACACTTTTTTCTGCTAACTCCTCCTTTTTATTTAAGAGATCACTGCAAAAATTTTCTTCTGGGCAATAAATATCTTCTTTTATTTCCATTTTTAGTAAATCATTTTCATTGGTATTCAAGTGCCAACCCTCCCCCTCTATTCCGGGAGCATTAATAACAAGCTCTCCTTTCATAACATCTCTCACTTTCTCTGTTTCTTTTTCTTTTATATTAACTCTCCACTCTTTTTCTCCACTTACAAAATAAACATATTCACTGTCCTTGGAAAAACTAACATCCTCAAAGCGAGGCATCTCGAGCAAAACATCATCCCCCGATAAAGTAAGAACTTTTTCTTTTTGTGTTACGTTGTCAATAGAGAGATAGTCGCCACGCGCCCGAGCAGTGTCAAGTATATAGGATACATATCTTCCATTAGGAGACCATATTATCTCTCTTACACCTCCCATATTTTCCTCTTTGACAAGAGATACATCTTCCTTTTCAATATCTAAAAATACAATAAAAGAGATTGTTGCAGCGGCAGCGTAATCATTGACAGAAAAAGACACCTGTCTTTGATCAGGCGACAAAGAAACACCTTCATCAAAACGGTAAAAGTTTCCCGGATCCACCTCTCTCATTTCTCCAAACGAAGGAGGTTCATGAAAAAGATCATCCCATCTCTTTTCTGCCCAGTTACGAAAATCATCTATAGAGTACTCAAAAACAACGTCTCCATACATATCAATAACCTCCAACCTTTCTCCCTCCTCTGCTAAACTAACGGTTCTTTTTTTCTCCTCTTCCGGAAAAAGAAGTACTATACCAACAACTAAAAAGAGTGCCACGATTAAAATAATAACTGTTCTTTTCATGATAATATGCTCTTTATTTGATTATGATTAATACTGTTTGAAAATATAAAATCTCCTCTTTTTGCTTCCCACGGAAAACCTTCAAAGTCAGAAACAAAGCCTCCCGCTTCCCGTACTATGAGTGCTCCCGATGCAAGATCCCAAGGATCGGCCTGAAAAACAATAAATCCATCGACTCTTCCAGATGCAAGCCACCCCGTTTCCACTCCTGCAGAGCCTATCTTTCTTAAATCTACCGCCTCTTTGAATAAGGAAGAAAGCTTGGAAGAAAGCATCTCTTTATCTTTTTCTCCTCCGTCACAAAAGACAAGATAAGAGCTCTTGAGTTCATTGGAAGTAACACTTATCTTTTCTCCATTTAAAAAAGCACCCTCCCCTTTCTTGGCAAAATAAAACTCATCAAGAAAAGGAGCATAGGTAGCACCAAGAACTAACTCTTCGTTTTTCATCAAAGCAATGCACACAGAAAAAAGCGGATTACCGTTTGCAAAGTTTCCACTTCCATCAAGAGAATCTACTATCCAAGTATATTCACTTCCTTTGTTTTTTTCGCCGGACTCTTCCGTTAATAAGTTGTGATGAGGATAAGCACTCTCTATCTCTTTTATAATCATCTCATCCGCCTTTTTATCATAATCCGTTACTACATCCTTACTCCCCTTTCTGAGAGAGGAAAGGTTTTCATCTTCCTTAAACCAAGAAAGAAGTTCATCTCCCGTATTTTTTGTTATTTTTATTATAAAATTATCCATACAACTTGACGTCAGTTTATTATTTACTCTTTTATTGTCAAGTAAAAAGGTCGTACTTTTTAGTACGACCTTGTAAAGAGCTAAGAATGGCAGGTACAATCAGATCCGCACTTCAACTCTCTTGCGTTGTGTCCCTCTTCTTCGTCAAAACTATAGATGACTTTTTTTTGAGAGGCTCCTCCTCTGCTGTTCATTTCCACATCAACAGTGGACAAGTGAACCTTTCTTCCCCAAATATAATAAACATGCTCCATTGTTTTTTGGAGATATTCCTTATCGAGTGGAACCCCTTCAAAAACATGTTTCAAGAGGATCTCTCCACGATCATTAAAGTTGCCATCTTGAACAACAATGCGCGGCATTCCAAGATCAGAGTGAAGTTCCTTCAGCTGCTGGCGAATTACCTCGGGACGTTTTTCCACTATCACCAACTCATCTCTTCCATCTCTTCCCTTTCGTTTTTGGTAGATGTAAAGCTTGAGCTCGTTTATTATTTCATCGGTAAGAAAGTGCTCGATCAGCATTCTGTCAGAGTAAAGCTTTCGAACTTTCAATATCTTTTCCGCCCCTTTGTTTAGTCCTGTGTCCCAGTTTTGAAGTTCGTATTCGTCTTCACACTCTCTCCACTGTTTTCCGAATCTTCCTTTGTCCCATCTCTCTTTTATGTCCTCAATTATTCTCTTTCCAATAAGATAAGGATTCATCTTGAAAGGATTGAAGGTGAGCACCGCAGCGTGGTACTTTGCATAGGTTCCGTGTTCTTCAGGCGTAAGATAACGCTCCTCAAAAAGACGACGCATTATCTTCTCATGCCAATAAGAAGCCCATCCTTCATTAACTATCTTTGTCCTTGCTTGAGGATAAAGATGTATCCCCTGACTCCTTATTACGGAAAGGACATCCTGCTCCCACTCTTGAAGAGGCTTTTGAGAGTTGGCAATAATATAGCCAAGAACATCTCTTTCTGGCTCCAAGGGAGTCTTTCGGGAGAACTCCTGAAAATCCGGTCGTTTCTTTTTCTTGCGCGGGAAAAGGCGGAAAAAGTCATCATCACCCACTTCTTCTTCTTCATCGTTTACACCGTAGATACGATCTATCTGCTCCTCTTTTGTTTCATTACGCTTTTCCGTGTCCGGATCTATGTTCATCTGCAAAGCAAGCCCAGCATCACACAAGCGCTCAAGACGAGAAACTCCATACAGCTGCTCATAGTGGTCAAATCTTCTTGCCGCTTCATAAGCTTGCACAATCATGTCTTCCGATGTTTTCTTGAAGTACTGATTCTCTATGAAGAAGTCCACATGAGCATAGACGTGAGCTATCACCATGACTTGAACAGGAAAAGGGTTAGTCTCCATAAGGAACGCCTTTGGAGGATTGGTGTTTAACACTGTCTCATAAGGAACTCCTGTGCCGGAATGTTCATATATTGTTCTTATGCGCTCATAGTCCCTTCCACGAGACCAGTGCCGAAAGTTGACCGGCATATGATAAGCCATTATCTCAAACATTCTCTGTGCCGGAACAACATCGAAATCAGTAGGTTTTACTGATAAACCCCACTCCTCTACAATTTCTTGTATGCGTTTATGCACACTTTCCAGTCTTTCCAAGTCTTTTTGTTTCATTTCTACCACCTCTCTTTCTTTAAGAACTCTTTTATGGCGGGCAGTATCTGCTTTTCATTTTGCAGTGCAACCGACAAGAATTTGACATAAGGGCCTTCAAAAACGGTGGCATCACTGTCTTCATCGGAAGTTACCGGCTTCAACCCAAAAGCACTCTCTGCATACTTCATAAGTTCGCTCATGGATTTGTTTTCCACGATCTCACCGTATCCAATCATATTTATATCCAGATCAAGCAATCTACGTATAGACTGCACTGTTTCGGATGGTGACCAGTCATCTCCATCCGAAAAAAGAAAGGGATAAACATTATACTTGGATGCGGGATACTGACTAGAGACAAGCTCATAGGCAAGATCGAAAGCGCTGTGACACTTTGTTCCGCCACTTTCTCCTTTGTGAAAAAAGTGATGCTCATCAACCAGTTTGGCGTGCGTGGTATGAACAATAAAACGGATCTCGACATTACTGTAGAGGTGCCTTAATATCTCCGTAAGCCAAAAGAAGAACGAGCGTGCCACATACTTTTTGTGTACTCCCATAGAACCGGAAACATCCATCATCGCAAGAATGACGGCATTAGAATGAGTTTCCCAGTCTTCTTCCATGCTACGAAAACGAAGGTCGTCCTGCATTATTATAGCGGAAGCATCACGATGCTCTTCAAGAGAAAACTGTGGGTCAAGTAGCAGCTCAAGCGCTTCACCTAAATCTCCGTGACAGATCTCCAGTGCTGTTTCGCACTCTTGATCCGTTCTACCGGTCTCTCTCTTGAGCTCCTCTATAAAATGAATGAGGCGTCTCATTCCTTCCTGCATCGTTCTCTTCTTGTCTATGTTGGGACGTAGGCCGGTTTTCGATATATTCTTGAACTGCCAACCTTCCGGGGTCATCATTTTGGCAACATCCTTGACGGCAAGATTGGGAAGACCCATCTCTTCGAGCATATAGCGTACAAGCTCGCTTATTTCTATTTCGCTCTCAATATAGTCTTCTCCCGGCTTATTGCCGGCCTTTCCGGAGTCCCCCTCTTTGGGTTCTCTGCCAATCACATCTCCCGGATCTCCCTCTCCATGTCCTGCGCCTGCCCCCTGACCGCTCGGTGATCCGTGCTGAAATCGATAACTCTTAATTCCCTTTATGGGAATCTTTATTTTTTCATCCTTGCGTCGAGTGATTATCGATTCATCGGCAACGATGTCTCTCATTCCTTTCTTGATTGCTTCCCGTTGTTTTTCTCTGTGCCGAGAAGCATCCATTGGTCCTTGCTTCGTCTCACCTTCTCTTTTCTGTATAGACATAACTACCTCCTTTCTAAAAAAGGGCTTGCTAGAGCAAGCCCTTCCACATTACTGCGACAAGAATCTTGCCGCATCCTCAATGAATTCTTGCGCGCAAATCGGGCAGAATCTTCTTTTCTCTATAAGAGTTTTATAAAGATCCTCCGCTCTCGCGCTTTCCTCCGTGTTTTTGGGATGGTCTTTCGCCACAACAAGAGACAAGGTGTCTTTCATCTGGTGAAGCAACTTTTTCTCTACCGCTTCCTGTAGTGGTTCGTAGGTGGAGAAATCAAAGTCTTCTTCTGTTGCCTTGTAGACGAGAACTTCCTGTCGAAACTGATCTTTTCGATTGTCAGTGATTCCTATCACCTCTTCAATTGATCTCATGAACTTCTCGTCCGCTTCCCGATATTCACCAGTGAAATCGTCTCTTACCCTTTCCTTCCGGCAGTAGCTCTCGATGTTTCTCATGTACTTATCAAACTGCTCTCTGGCCAAGTCCTCATAAGCACTGAGAAAGGCTTTCGTAACCTCTTTTTCCACGACCTCCTTGTACTCACCCGTGACAGTGCCCTCCTTCGCTTCTTGCAGAAGAGACTTGTAATGCTGAATCTCTTCTTCTGAAAAACCCATATGGTGTTCGAAGTGTCGCTGAAGGGCACGAATTGCCATGCGCGGAGTGAGACATTTAGCATTTTCACGTACAAGGGCGGTGTTAATGGCATCGATCGCATACCGTGAACTTATTCCGAAAAATCCTTCACCTGCTTTCTCACCTTCACGGCGGATCTCTCTGACATCAACAGGATCACTGTGCTTGTCTTCCGGAACCTTTTCGCCGTTGTAGTACTTCATCTTCTTGATAGGATCCTCGCATATATCGGACTTGGTGTAACGAGTAAGTACCGTAAACATGGAGACCACATCAAGAGAATGGGGCGCAATATGAATATTTCCGAGACTGCTTTCGCCGATAAGCTTCTCGTAAACCTTCTTCTCATCTTTTACACGCAACGGATAAGGAACACGTACAGTGTATATCCTGTCGTGAAGAGCCGGCTCTTTCATTTGAGAAAACTCTTCAAATTCCGGCTGATTGGTGTGGGAAAGAATCACCGTATCCGTATAAATCTGCGGAAAGGTGGATCCCTGCACCTTAATCACCTGCTCCTGCGCAACAGATATGAGAGTCCAGAGAAACTTGCGGTCACACTTGAGCATCTCGATAAACTCAATAACACCCCGATTTGCTTTTTCCAGCTCACCCGTCAAGCTGTAGCTTCTCGGGTCCGCTTTTCCAAATCTTGCCGACTTAGCGACGTCTTCATATCCAATAAGGTCGCTGATGTCCTGCGACTTGGGGTCGCCGGGCTGGAATGTTGAAATGCCTACACGGGCACGTTCTGAGATCTTCACCCTCACAACGGGAACTTGCTCCCATTTTACTTCCGAAACATTGCCCTGCTCGTCACGCTCAGCGTATTCTTCGAAAAGTTTGTGCCTGCACTGCGGGCACAGATCCCCTTCAATGTTAACACCCAAAATTTCTTGAAAATCGGGACGCATGTTGCGAGGAAGCAGGTGCAAAGGCTCCTCGTGGAGCTCACACCCTTCAATGGCGTAAACAGGAACTTTTTCGCTATACTCCTCCAAGCCACGCTTCAGCATAGAAGCAATGGAACTTTTTCCGCCTGCCGGCGGACCCATAAGCAGAAGTATGCGTTTTCCTGTCTCCGTTCGCCTTGCTCCTGCAGCAAAAAACTGCATTAGTTTCTCATGGGTTTCTTCTTGTCCAAACATGAAGTCGGAAAAGAAGAGATAACGCTTGGAAGCTTCATTCCAGCGTTGACTTTCAGGTATCTCCTCGACACCATAGTCCATGATGGCACTGTAAAGCCTTGCTGGAGCAAGTTGAGATATTTCAGGATGTTCCTTTACCAGCTCAAGGTAGTCTCCACAAGTCATTCGCTTGGGGAACTTTTGTTCGTCTTCTCGCTTCCTCTTTCTTTCCTCTTTGTGCCTTTCAATCAAATCCTTGACACTCATTGCTGTACCTCCTTTTTATTAAGTTGTCTAAAAAACAAAAAGAGCTTTTCGAGCCCTCCTTTTGTGGTGTTATTTTATAATAAAAAAAAGGCTTTTGTCAATATATTTACTATCCCTGCATATCTGCTACTATAATCTTTGTATGCTAAAGAAAATAATATTAGTTATAGTTTTCATGATACTACTTCTATTTCCCGGCATCCAGGAAAGCAAAAAAGAATTTGTTTTTCCGCCGGAAGAAGAGCCAGATCTTCCTCGTGTTGCAATAGTGATAGATGATCTTGGAAACAACTTCTTAATCGAGAAAGAGATAGATGAAATAGAAATTAACTTGACTCTTGCTGTTCTTCCTTTTAGAGATGACACACAGAAGTCTTTATCCTTTTTTAGAGATAAGCAGGAGATTATTCTACACCTTCCTCTTGATCCTGTCTCTCCAAAACACAGAGAAGAAAACATGATTACAGTTGATATGAAGGAGGAAGAAATAAAAAGCAAATTCCAAGCCGCTTTAAGTGAGATGCCCTTTGTTGAAGGACTCAATAATCATAAAGGGTCACTATTTACATCAAAAAAAGAGTTGATGGAAACACTTTTAAGAGAAGTAAAAAAAGAAGATCTCTTTTTTGTGGATAGCTTTACTATAGGATCATCACTGGGATACAGGCTTGCAAAAGATATGGAGATAAAAACGGCAAAAAGAGACGTTTTTCTTGATAACTCCAGAGATAAAGAGGATATAAAAAACAAACTTTATAAGGTAGTCGCTTTGGCAGAAGAAAAAGGAGAAGCAACTGCCATAGGACATGCTTTCCCGGAAACGATCAAGGTGTTAAAAGAGCAAGCTCCGACCCTAAAAGACAGGGTTCAGTTTGTGCACATCTCAGAGTTAACACATTAAAGCACTCAATACAATGAGCGTTATCTGGCCATCAAAGCCAGCAAAAAGGGGTATGGCGAGATTATCATCTATTTTTGTGATCACTGTTTCGGTGAGCGTTGCTGTTAGCGACATCACGACAATTATTGCCCAAAATTTTAACGTAAACAAGGCAACTCCGGGAACAATAAAGAAAACGACAAACCCCACGATTAGATTAACAAAAAACTGAGCAAAAATACCCTCCAACGCTTTGTCTTTGAATACATAGTGTTTGCCAAACCTTTTTCCTATAATTGCAGCAGCCATATCACCAAAAGTAGTCATTAATATCGCTGACACAGCTATCTGTGTATCAAACACTGCAAGAGCGATTATTGCTCCAATAAAAAAGTACACTTCTCCTCCTATAGTGTTTTTTTCACTATCCCTTCTTACATAGCCCCATATCTTGCCCAGCAGAGGAACATTCTTGCCAAACTCCAGTCTTATATACTCTAAAAATATAAATACTATTAAGAAAAACAATAAAACAAATAAGGCGACATCACTATCAAAAATGTCACTTACCAAAAAATATCCCAGTACTATTAGCAGGGAAAGAAAATGAAACAATTTTCTTGCTAACTCTTTTTTAAAGCTCCACATATAATAAAAACTCTTTATTTCCTTTTTTGCCTCTTATAGGAGAATCTGTGACGCCATTGACCTTAAATCCTTTTTTTCTTACAGAGTGCATCACCCTCTTTAGTGCAAGAATCAACTTCTTTTTATCTTTTACTATCCCCTTTTTTGTTTCTTGCATGCCACCAATCTCGAACTGAGGTTTTACAAGAGCAACAACAGTGCCACCATCTTTGAGTATCTCCTTAACCTTATCAAGCATTAACACTAATGATATATAAGAAACATCGATACAGATAAAGTCCATTTTTTCTCTTATTTTCAGGCTACGAAAATCACTCTTCTCCAAATTGATTACCCTTTTGTCGTTTTTTATTTTTCTATCAAGTTGATCAGTTCCCGTGTCAACAGCATAAACCTTCTTTGCGCCACCCTTTAAAAGAACTTCTGTGAATCCACCCTTGGAGGCACCGACATCAACACAAACAAGGTCTCTTACATCGATACTCCACTTATTTAGTGCTTTGTCAAGCTTTAATCCACCACGTGAAACCCACGAGTTACCCTCTTTTTTAACCTTTATTTTGTCACCCTTTTTAATTGCTCGTGCTGGCTTGATAACAACCTTATCATTAATGGTTACATTGCCACTTTTTATTATCTCGGAAACCTTTTGTCTTGAGTCAGCAATCCCTTTTGCAAGCAACACCTTGTCTAATCTGTTCTTCATTTGAAAAGTGAACGAGCAAACTCTTCTGCCCTCTTAAGATCCTTCTCATTGGGTCTTTTACGATTAATTCCTCCAATAAATCGAAGAGGTCCATAAGTATCAAATCCACGGCAATCAAACTCTCCCACTATCCGGAAACCTTTTTTCTCTAGCTTTTCTTTCATATGAGAGTGCGCTTTATTAAAAAGGAAGTTCTTTCTTATTCCGCTTGTAGAAAATATAAAAGCGTCTTTGCCTTCCATTGCGGGAAGACTATCCACAAAATCAATAACACTTTTGTGCATTTTTGACATATAGACACCAGAACCAAAGCCAACAAGACCAGCGTTTAAGAGATCTTCTTTTGATATTTTTGATAACGGAGCCAATCTTGCCTCCAGTACAGAGGCAATTCTTTTTGCAACTTTTTCCGTGTTGTGGTGATGAAAAGAAACGTAGGTAACTATAGTATTCATCAAGAAAAAAACTTATCTACTTCTATTTTAAACCAAGGAGTAAAGGATTCTGGATCATCCTTTATCATTCTGAGAACTTTCTCAAATGGAATCCACTTTATTTCTTCTACTTCCTCCTCTTTGGGATACACTTCTCCCTCATAATCCCCTTTTAAGACATAACAAAACTCGTTCTCCGCTCCTATGTTCTTGTAGTGAGCTTTATATATAAAATGTCCCTCCTGAGAAAGAGAGCAAGTAAAACCAAGCTCTTCCTTGAGTCTTCTTTTCCCCGCATCCAAAATATCTTCACCCGGAAATGGGTGACTACAGCAAGTGTTACTCCAGTATCCCGGCCAAAGCATCTTTGAAGACGCTCTTTTCTGCATGAGAAGCTCTCCTTTGTTGTTAAAAACAAACACACTAAAAGCCTTGTGAAGCACGCCTTCTCCGAGATGAGCCTTTTCCTTCTCTTCTCTACCCACTTCCTCCCCTTTGTTGTTTACAAGCGGAACATATGCCATCTTAGTTTCCCATTACCATTATTTGATAAGAGCGAGGTCTTGCACGATCAAGTTCTAAAAACATAACTCTTTGCCACGTACCAAGTTGCAACTCTCCATCTACTAAATTAAGAGTTATAGAAGAAGGAAGAGTAACAGCTTTACAGTGAGAGTGTCCATTCTCACACTCACCTACACACATGTTTACTGTACGAACATCAAAATCATCATGCCTATAACTATCTTCTGTAGATGCAAACTCCTCCAGCTTTCTTTTTATGTCTTCAAGAAGGAAAGGTTCATTCTCGTTTAAAATAATAGCGGAAGAGGTGTGCATTATCTGTATATTGACTATACCATTTTCAAGTCCACACTCTTTTACAAACTCAACAATATCATCTGTTATATCAATAAACTCGTAAATCTCTTTCGTGTCTAATTTGTTTTTTTTATTAAATGTTCTCATATAATATTATTTTTCTCTTTTTAATAGCTCATTTACTATGTGATCCATTATATCCCTGATTTCTGTTTGTGGAAACCCTTGAAGTTTTTCTTTCGCTTTTTCCGCGTGCTCCTCACATAGCTTTATTGCCCTGTTTTTTGCCTCTGTTTCACTTATAATACTAGTCGCTTTCTTTAGATCATTGTCCGTCAAGTTCTCTTTTTCCTCAAGAAACTCCTTTAGCTCCTTCCTTTCTTCTAGTGCAAAAAGAATAACTACATTGCCCCCCTTTCTTTCTTCTATGTCTTTTCCTATCTTCTTTCCAAACTTTTTCTCATCTCCAAAAATATCAAGAATATCATCTCTTATCTGAAAGGCCATGCCCAAATGAAATCCGTACTCCCCCATCTCCTCTATGCTTTCCTCCGAGGCCTTAGCGCAAATCCCTCCTATCTTACAGCTTGCCTCAAAAAGCTTGGCTGTTTTCTTCTCCATCATAGAGACAGCATCTTCTATGCCAACCTCGTCATAGCCCCACTCCTTAAAAAAATTGTCACTCTCTCTTCCCTTTCTTTCTTGTAATATGTCCAACATCTCCCCCTCCACAAGAACCTGCAAGGTATCAGACAGAATAAGCGAAACTCTGGAAGGGTCCGGTGAGCAAAGAGCTCCTCTAAAAACCGAGGCGGCATAGTGCATCCCCATACACTCTGTCGCTGGAATCCCCCACTTCTTCCAGACAGTAGGATTTCCTCTTCTTGTTTCACTGTTATCTATCATGTCGTCTATAAGAAGGGAGTAGTTGTGAAGTATCTCTATTGCAGCTGCAGGATAAACAGCGTCCCGCCTATCTCCCTCAAGCAACATTGTGCTTAAAAAAACAAGTGCCGGTCTTAACCGCTTACCTCCTATGCGAACAAAATATAGGAAAGGATCTTTAAATCTTTTTCCGCCATGCCATAAAAGCAACTCCTCTATTGCGGGATCCACCTTTTCTTTGGTTGCTTTAATAGTCTCTTCCATTTTCCTTCTCTTTTCTTCACTATTTTTCATTGTTTGTTTGATTTACTTTATAAATAGGCAGTTTGACGTAAAAGGTGCTCCCCTTTCCTTTTCCAGACGATTCCACCCAAACCTCTCCTTTGTGCATGTCTACAAACCTCTTAGAGACATAAAGACCTATTCCCGCGCCCTCGATATGCAACATATTTCCTGCACTTCCTCGAGAAAAACTCTGAAACATTCTCGAGCACTCTTCTTTTGTCATTCCTTCTCCCGTATCACCAATGACCACCACGACATAATCGTCTTCTCTGTTTATCTCGATATGAACACCTCCCTCGTTGGTGTATTTTAACGCATTATCAACAATGTTTAAAATAACTTGCCTTATTTTGTCATAGTCTATTAACACTTCCGGCAAAGAAGTTGATGGAGGTTCAAATTTCAAGTATATCCCTTTCTCTTCTGCAACTATGTGCATATCCTTTACTATTTCTGAAACAAGATCTTCTATGCGTTCTTTCTTGAAATTTGGTTCCATCTTTCCCGTTTCTATACGTGAAAGATTCAAGAGATCATTTACCAACTTTATTAATCTCTCGTTGCTCTGATATATGTCTTTCATTTTTTCTTTTGATTTTTCCGGTATCTCCCCATACCTTCCCTCCATAATCATGGAGAGGTATCCTTTTATTGCAGTGAGAGGAGTTCTCAGCTGGTGTGATGCGATAGAGAGGAACTCTGATTTAGCTTTGTCCAAACTTTGTAGTTTTCTGTATGCTGCTTCCAGTCTTACGTTAGTTGTCGCTAGTTTGGAACTTACTCTTTCCAATTCTTCTCTTTGTCTTATCTCCTTGCTTACGCTTCTTACTAGCAAGTATCCGAAGAAGAGGAACATGAACAAGGTAATTGTTTTCATTCCTTGGCCCAAGACTGCTTCTGTAAAGAATATGTCTATGGATAGAACAATTGCTATGAATACTATAAAGAGAGCTGTTAAAACAATTTTTGCTTCAAAAAGTTTTCTTTTTACTATTGCATATGCAGTAAAGCCAAGAAAAAATATTGCCGAAAAGTCTCCAAGATGTTGATATCTTACCGTGTCAAATAAAATGGGGAAAGTTATATTAAAGATAATATTACCTATAACAAAAAGAGAGGTTCCTATTACAAGATATATTGTTTTTAGTTTTTCAGTTGGAGATGTTGAGAAGTAGTATCTATAAAGATTGCCCAATATAAGTAGTGCAATAATAAAGGCAAAAGCTTTATAGAAAACTCCCAAATCTCCCCAAATAGCATCTGCTCCCCACTCTTGAATTGTTGTAGTTTCTATTACCAAATCTGTAATTACCGAAAGTATAGAGATAAAAAACAACAGAATTAAGGCTATTTTTTCTGCAATAATTGAAATAAAAGTTCTCTACCTACTGTCTTTAAGTTTATTTTTATGATAAAAGAAACCACATATTCAATTGAAGATCAAAAAGAAACAGAAAAAGCTCTTTTCTTTGCTATAACAAAGAAAATTATTTTATTATGAAATATAAAGTTGACTTACTTACTGGCATTAGGCCTACTGGAAATTTGACTGCAGCCAATTATTTGGGAGCAGTTTTGCCTATTATAGAGCTTCAGTCGCAAGGTATTTCTCCTTTGGTATTCGTTTCTGATATTCATGCAATTACAGACAAGGAGCCAGATATTGTAAAAGAGCATATTTATGGAATTGTGGCTGATTACATTGCACTTGGAATAGATCCACAAAAAGCAAATATTTATCTTCAATCAGATATATTTGGAGAAGTAACTACGCTTACTACACTTTTAGCTAGACTTGTTTCTGTTGCTGAGCTTTTAAGAGTACCAACCCTTAAAGACAAATTAAAGAAAAATGCAAAGCCAGAAATGGCCAACTCTCTTCTTCTGTTATATCCGGTATTAATGGCTTCGGATATATTACTCAATAAAGCTAAAAAAATTCCAGTAGGAGAAGATCAACTTGCACATATGGAGATTACGCGCTTAATTGCTCGTAGGTTTAATAAAAAGTATGGAGAGATTTTTCCTATTTCACAAGCGTTACATATTAAATCTCTTCGCATTCTTTCCTTAAAAGGAGAAGGAAAGATGAGCAAAACTAATCCTAGTGGTGCTATTTTCTTAACAGATGACTTAAAAACAGTTGCGAGAAAAATTAAAACAGCCGAGACTGCTGTTGAGGGAGAGATGAATAAGAAACTAGAAAGTCATATTTTGATTGCTAAAGGTTTAGCAAAAACAAAATCAGAGTGTGATGAAATAGATTCTATTATTAAAGAACATAAGAATGGAAAACCAGTAATGGGTCAGTTCAAACAAACCTTTACCCTTATTGCTCAGAACTTCATTGAGGACTTTCAAATCAAAAGATCGGAAATTATACGTAATTCATCATATGTTCAGTCTATATTAGAAAAAGGATCACAAGTAGCAAAAAGAAATGCTACTGAAACACTTGACGATGTCAAAAAAGCACTAAAGTTTAATTAATCAACACAATGATTAAAATAGTATTTTTAAGACATGCTCACACAGAAAAAGATCCTTCTGTAAATGCTTCCCTTTGGGGTCTTTCAGATGAGGGCAAGAAACAAGCAGAAAACATATGCAAGCTTCCTGTTATAAAAAACGTGGACAAGATATACTTGTCTGAAGAAAGAAAAACACTTCTCACAGTAAAGCCATTAATTGAAAATAAAAAAGAATATGAAACCTTTTCTTTTTTTAATGAAGTAAAGAGAGGTGATAAGTTTCTTTCTGATGAAGATTTTGAAAAAGAAAAAATAAAGCAACTTCAAGACCTTTCTTATCATGCATTTAATGGAGAATCAGGAAAGGAAGCGTTAAGTAGATTCAAAGAAGGAGTAGATAGAGTAAAAGAAGAAGGAAAAACAGTTCTTATAGTAACCCATGGAACAGTCTTAAATCTTTATTTCGCTGACTTACTTGGCGTATATGATAAATTACCTGAAAGATGGAAGAAAACTGATTTTTGTGCTTATGGAGTTACAGAAAATGATATTGTGGTTAAAGATATTATTTAGTTGCTTGTTCTATTGTTTTTTGAAGATTATTTACTAATCTTTCCTTTTCTGTATGAGAAAGTGAATATTCTTGCACAAAATGCTCTACCATAATGTGAACCATTTCATGCTTTATAGTACCTATAGGATCTCTGTCTATATACTTGTTTATAGTAATTATATTATTGTTGGTATCATAAGAGCCCATAGGTCCATAGGCAGAAATTTTTATGGAAAAAGAAAGCGGCTTCTTATTAAAAAACACAGAAAGTTTTCGAGAGAAATCATCTAATTCTGATTCATTCTTCTTTAGTGTGTTTTTGAAGCTTTCATACTCCTCCTTATTGTATTCGTCCTCTATGCTTTTTTGAGGCAGAGTAAACTTAACTCTTTCGTTTTCTAGAAATAATTTCACTTGAAGAGTTCTTTCTAAAACTTCTTTTTCTTCATTAATGCTATTAATAGAGAATTTCATGATTTAACTGTCTTGTGTCATTTTATTACAGGCGTGTATTTCTCACAGCAACATATTAAAAATAGTCCTTACTTACTAACACCTCTATGTCGGCACTATCTTTCATCTCTTCTGCTTTTGATTTGAAGGTTGACTCCAACTCCTCTGCAACAAGTCCCATTTCCAACTCTTCCCTCATGTCCTCTAAAGGAATGTCGGCCTCATATCCCATCTCTTCTACTTGAGATACATAGTGTTCCTCATACATCTCCTCTATCCTTTCCTCTGTTACCTCCACCTTCTCGCTATAAACATGGATTAACTCCTCTATCATTTGATCTATATCATCACTACGCTCCACTCCTTCCTCCAGAGCATAATTTGCAACAAGAAGCTTTTCTTTTGCTCTATCAATTACCTCTTTTATTTTCTGCTCTTTGTCAATGTCTTCGCCAGTCATCTGATGCTCTAAAGACACTTTCTCCATTAATTTGTCGAGATCATTGTAAGTTAAAAAGAGATCATTAACTTTAACAGCAACATCACCTCCATCCGGCTCTTTTTTGTATGTCTGCTCTTCTTCTTTACTCTCCTCTGCTTCTTTTTTATGTTCTTCGTTTAAATTGTAAGCATACAAAATTCCTGCCAACACAAACAAAACAACAAATCCCCAGATTAATATTTTTTTCGTTTGACCCTTCATAATTTTGATCTGTTATTTTTTAATGCAAAACACTACTCTTTATTTATCCCAATCCCACCTCCTTCCATGCTTACATCCTCTTCTTTTACAAATACCTCTACATCCACTTCTTTTTCGAACTCTTCAAGATTTGAAGCGAGAAAAAGGATTGCATTCTCTTCCTTCAAGCTGTTTTTTATCTGATCTCTCATCTCATCTATGGAAGGAACTTCCTGGCCCGCGTCCTTCATCTCCATATAATACTCATTATAAGCATGTTGTATCTCTTCCTCTCTTATATTAATTTCCCCCTTATAATGATCAATAAGCTTAGCTGTCTTAATCTCTCTTCTTAAGGCTCTCTCAAGCTCATTTATACTGTTCACTCCAAGCTCCTCAATAAGCTCCTCTTCTGTTTCCATGTCATACATATCAACAATCTTTCTTATCTCCTCATTTATCTCTTCACTTGTAACCTCCTTTCCTTTTGATATAGCATAGTCAAGCAAAATAACTTGTTGAACAGCTTCATCTATAATTTCTTCTTCTGAAGGTTTTCCTAAGTCATAAATTTTATACTGCTCTAATATTTGATCAGAAAGAATATCGAAATCCTCTTTGTTTATCTCCGTGTCGTTTACCTTTATCGCCACATCATCACTTTTCTGATGATCATCTAAAGATGAGGTGCCTCCAAAAACAAAAATAACTATTATGATGACTTTAAATAAACTTTCCATTTTTTATATATTTAACTATGCTCGGTTAACTATCTTATCTGCATTTTAATTTATCTTGATACGTTTTTCAAAAAAAGATGCCCGCACATACGGGCATCCTAAGATTTTAACGTAATAACATTATGCTATTCAAGCTCCATGTCTTCCATTTCTATTTCAACTTCACCTTCTTCCATGTCATCCATCTCAAGTTCTATGTCTTCCATATCAATATCCATCTCTTGCTCCATATCAACTTCCTCTATATGTACGTCATCTTCTCCTATAAATGTCTCTACATCTGCCTCTTCTTCCAACTCTTCAAGCCTTGAAATAAGCAGAGGTAATGCCTCCTCTTCTGCCAGATCACCTCTTATCTGATCTCTCATTTCATCTATGGAAGGAACTTCTTCGCCCATCTCTTCCATCTGCATATAATACTCATTATAGGCTTCTTCTATGTCTTCCTCGCTTATCTCAATCTTTTCCTTATAATGATCAATAAGCTTATCTATCTTAATCTCTCTTCTTAAGGCTCTCTCGAGCTCGTCTATGCTGTTCATTTCAAGTTCTTCAATAAGCTCCTCTTCTGTTTCCATGTCATACATATCAACAATGCTTCTTATCTCTTCATCCATCTCTTCACTTGTAACTTCCATTCCTTCCGATATGGCATGATCAAGTAAAATAACTTGCTGAATAACTTCACCTATAACTTCTTCTTCTGAAACTTCCCCCAAGCCATAAATTCTATACTGTTCTACTATTTGGCCAGAAAGAAGATCAAAGTCTTCTTTGCTTATCTCTGTATCATTTACCCTTATCGCCACATCATCACTTTTCTGATGCTCATCAAAATACAGGATACCTCCAGCAATAAGAAGACCTGCTATAATAACCCAGAACCACGGCTTTTTAAACAAATTCTCCATTTTTGAAATTAATTAAATTAATAATAACCTTGTGCGTGTAATTGTATAACATCTTGATTTATACTTCAAGTACCTCAAAAAAGATAACCCCATCAAATCTAGCAACTCCATTGTTAAAAAGATATTCAAAGAAATTTTCTTTTACCACCTCTCCCCTCTCATTAGAGGCGTGAACTATCTGCTTGCCATTAATAAGAAATCCTTCGTGTCTTACATCAAGCCCGATATTTTCATCTCCGTGACGCAAAAAAGCTACTCCGGAAACAGAAGGAAGTTGCATCAATGCTTCTTCCGACAAAACACTGGAAGGAACATAATAAACGGTCATAGTTTCTTCAAAGTTGATATCTATTATTCTTCCTTCAACTCCTCTTTGCCTGTTTAAGACAACCGTTTTACTCTCCGCCTTGTTTATCTCTCGAGTTATGTCTTTAAAGTAAGGAGAGACACTGTTGCGATAAGTGGTAAAGTGAAGGCGATTATCATAAGACACTTCTCCTGCAGGATAATAATTGATAGCCTCCATTGCCTCCTCTGCCTCTTTTGTGCTTGAAGAGTTTGCCATTGCTACCGTAGTTAACACAAAAACCGTGCAATCGGACACATCAACTCGAAAAACAGGGTTCGGATCCTTTCCTTTTCCCTCTCCAAGAGGGCCAAGCACATAAGGCGTTCCTGTGCGTGCTTTTATTATTTTTTTTAGTCTCTCTTCCAGTCCAAGACTATTTGTGCTTTCAAGGAAAGCATCCAACTCCTCTTCTGTCATTTCAAAAATATCTTTTTCAGGAACATAAATCTCCTTCTCCTCTTCTTTATCATTCTGTTTTTCATCTTCCGCAGAAAAGATAAAAAAAGAAGAAACAACTATTACAAGAACAACAAAAATTAGTATTTTTTTATATCTCATACAAACAAAAACACCTGCATAAACAGGTGTTTATACTTTCAAGATCTACCAACTGACAGTAAATTCGTGATAATTATCGCCTTTATGAATACACTTTGTTTCTTCGCCTTTCGTTTTCTTGCCCACTCCCATGGCAATAATGGTAGAAAAATAACCAGTAAGATAATCACACATGATGGGGTGCATTTTGATGTCGTACAACCCTCCTTTCATGTAGTTGTCTTGATTATTAATCTCCACTATCTCCAAATTTCCCACCGTGTAATGCTTTTTCCACATCTCTCCCGCTTTCTCCATTATCCTTTCAGGGGAAAGAAAGTATCTCATAAAGAACTTTATCATAAGAGAGAACTTGGGGGCACTCTCTCCCATTTTCTTTACTCCATCTCTGTCAAGATTCATTGCCCTACTTATCGCGATAAGGGACA
>PWEN01000028.1 GCA_003553505.1 Candidatus Nealsoniibacteriota bacterium
CGGAAGAAAAACAACCGGAACCGAAAGATGATATAAAAACCGAAGAAGATTTAAATGAGATACTGAAAGGTGCAGAGGAAAAGATAAAGGACATGGACCTAGATGGTGCACTATTTGATGTGGACGAAGTGCTTTATGAGGCATCCAAGATAAATGACAAAAGTAGTGGCTTGCTTGGCGCATTTCGCACGCCTTCTTATGAGAAAAAAGCTAAAGAACTGTTAAAAGAGATAGAAGAGAGAAAAAGAAGAAAAGAAAGAGCAGATGAATTAAGGGAGATATCGTCAGAAGAAAAATTCAGTGTTCCGGAAATAAAACCGCAGGATCTTCCTACAGAAAAGGATTTGCAAAAACAGATAGCAGAAAAAAGAGAAAAGAGAAACTCCATACTCGAATCGCTTGATAACAAAGAAGAGGTGCAAAAACAGATGGAAGAGATAAAAAGCGAGAGAAAGGAAGCAGAAGACTATATTCAGGAGGTACTAAAACAGGAAAGGAATCTTGATATAAAGAAAGGAAGAATAGAAGAAGCAAAAGAGGTTATTGATAGTAAAATAGAAGAGTTGTCACAGAAAAAAGAACAAGCGCAAGCAGAAGAAGAAAAGAGTAAAGAAAACAAAGAGAAGCTAAGAACGGAAAAGGCAAAACAAGTTATTGCAAGCCAACTAGAGGAGAAAAGAAAAAGAATAGATCACTTTGAAAAAGAAGAAGAGGCTCTCCGGGAAAAATCTGAAAGAGCGAAAAGAGAGACTGAAAAGGCATCCTTTGAAAAAGAGAAGCTTGCAGACAAGAGAGGAGAACTGGAAAAGAGTATGGGTCACCTAATTGTTGATCTGGAAGACAGAAAGGAGAAAATGGAGAAGATCGGAGAAAGTGTTGTGGAAGAAGAAAAGAAAGAAGAGGAGATCCGTGAGAAAGGAGAAGAAAAAGAGATTCTTGATCTTGCTTTTAACAAGTATAAGTCTGAAGATCTCGATGATGCTGTTGATCTTTTTGAGAAAGTTCTTCAAATCAATCCGGAAAATGAGGAAGCAAAAAATAATCTTGAAAAGATAAAGAAAGTAAAGGAAGCTCTGGGTGCCTACATGGCGGGCAACCATGAGGGAGCAAAGGAAGGATTTGAAAATGTCTTAAGAGAACATCCCGGGGATAGTATTGCAGGAAAATACATAGAGAAGTTAGAGGAGAAGATAGCTGTAGAGAAGATAAAAGAGGCGGCTAAAAAACGAGAAGACTCAAAAGAAGAGCCCCCTAAAGAAGGACCTGTGTTAGAGAAAACAGAAGAGCCGGTGCTCGATGATGATATGAAAGAGAAAAGAAGGAAAGCGATGGAGGCGCTTGAGATGCGAGAAAAAGGAGCTGCAAAAGAGGATGAAAAGGAAGGAAAGAAGAGAACGCCTAAGGTGATATTCAAAGAAGCAGTCTCTTATTTCCATCAGGAAAACCTTGAAAAAGCGGAAGAGCTTTTCTTAAGAGTAAAAGATGAGGCGGATAGACCATCTAAGAAGCCTGGCATTATTGCAAAGCTTTTAAATAGGGTACCTCTCTACTATCGAGCTGACAATTACCTTGAAAAGATACAAAGGAAGAGAAAAGAGAAAGAAAAGAAAGAAGCAGACGCTGTAAAGAGGGTGGCAGAACAAAAGTCTGAAAAGACAGAAAAGAAAGGTCTTAGCATACCGGGATTCTTTAAGAAGACGTTTCTCTATCATCCTATTGTGGGAATTGACATAAGTGACCACTCCATAGAAGTTTTGCGTCTCAGTAAAAAGGGAAATATTCTTGCTTACGGACGCTCTATTATAGAGGAAGGGGCAATGGTTGAAGGTGAAACAAGGAATCAGAAAGCTCTTTCCGATGCTCTCAATCTTGCCGTGGAAAGAGCGGGATTCGGGCCGTTCATTCCCAGAGAAGGGCCCATATTGAGAGCGATAATCAGTCTTCCGGAGTATCAAAGCTATGTACAGACGTTTAGTTTTGAATCAAAAGATAATCTTTTCCAGAAAATAAAGAGTCGTGTCGAGGAAGCAATACCGTTCTCTATAAAAGAAGTTTACTGGAACTACATTGAATCCTTAGATGGAGAGACAAACAACATGAAGGTCCTTTGTGTTGCTGCGCCGCGCGACATTATACAGGAGCAGATATATTTACTGAAAGCTTGTGGAATAAATCCTGTTGCAATTGATATAGAGGGATCGGCTGCCGGAAGAGCGCTTCTGGAGAAGAAGAGCTCCGGTAAGAGCGAGGAGATAGACAAAGACACCCTTATTTTGAACATAGGAGACAAGGTTTCCGATGTAAATATTTTTGATAAAGAAGGGTTCATGAGAATCTCCATGGTAACTTCTTGCGGAGGTGATCGTATTGCGGAACGTGTTTCTGAAAAACTGGGTATCTCGAAAGAGGAAGCAAAAGAGGTGATAGTGGAAAAAGGGTTTCAGGTAAGCAATAATCCCGTTATGCCCACACTGGGAGAGGAGATAGAGGAGCTTATAAACGAGACACGGAACGCGATAGCTTGCTATAATCAAGAAACAGGCAGAAGTGTAGAGAAAGTGATTCTCTCGGGAGGAAACTCTTTGTTGTTTGGAATAGATGTGATCTTTCAGAGCTACTTCGATGATCTGGAAGTAAAAATAGGCGACCCTCTAAAGAAAGTGGGAGGAAAAGAGAAGATACCTAAAGAGAAGTCCGTTCTCTATTCTGATGTGATCGGACTTGCACTAAGAAGTACGCTTAAGGATCCCGTAAAAGAGGGGGTAAATCTTCTTCCCGAGGAGATAAGAAGAAAGGAGAGAAAAGTGCACTGGCAACAAGAAAAAAGAAGGGTTGTCATAATGCAAGCGTTCTTCTTTATGGTGATGTTTGTTGCTATAATGCTTGTCGTGCTCTACTTTTTGGGCTATCTTGATTTCTAGTTGTTGCAATTAAATGTTAGTTGTGTTAGAAATACTTAAAAAAGGTCAATTAAAAATTAATTTATAAATATTTATGATCAAACAAAGAGAAGGTTTTACCTTGATCGAGCTGTTGATCGTTGTTGGCATCATTACCATTCTCGCTTCTGCTGTTATAATCGGAATCAATCCCGGACAGCACTTTGAACAAGCAAGAAACACGGCAAGAATGGGGCATATGAGTTCCATTGTTAACGGTGTTTACACTTACGTTATTGCAAACGATGGTGTGGAGCCGGCCTGTATAGATGACACTCCTCGTGATCTTTATGAGTGCTACGGAGAACTTCTCGAAGGAGAAGGAATCGAGGACTATGAGAGAGGTTTTATAAACGACCTTCCTCAGGATCCCAGTGTGGGCGGTGGAAGCTACAGCTGGTCAGCAAGTACTGACATAGAAGGCGATGGCGAGAAATGGGATGGTCAGTCCGTAGATTGCCCAGAGGATATTGATGGTGAAGCGGAGGACTGCACGGGATACATTATCGGTAACGTGAACGGTGCCATAAGAATAATCTCTGCTGCGGACGAGGGCTATGAAAACGAGATAGAAGTTACCCGATAGTTTGCCAAAGAAGTTATCATTTGCAGAGCCTTGTCCTTTCTTTGGCAGGGCTCCGGTTTGTTATGTGGGATCTTAAAAAGATTAAATTTAATATAGATAAACGTAAAGGTGAGATCATAGCGGTAGCTTTGATATTTTTCTCTTTAGTGATAGCGGGAGCGGTAGCTATGGGGCCGTGGAGGGTTTTTGAGGGCACACGCAACGCAACAAGGTATAACCATATGGAGATGATTATGAACGCCGTTTATTCCCACGTTTCTCTTCAGGGAGAATATCCGGACTGCATTCCTTCAAGTCAAGAGGATCCTGTCAGCGTTTTTGAGTGTGAAGATATTCTCACAAACTATATTACTTATATACCGGAAGACCCACACTCCCAATATGAGTACATGATAGAGTTTACTGACCGTCGTGATGAAGTGAGAGTCTTTTCTACGGCACCGGAAGCGGAAGGAATGGAGGTAACCCACTAATTGAGAGTAAAGGCGGTGCTAAAGTAGTTGCTAAATTCGTATTCCGGAGCATTTTCCGGGTTAAGAAGAGACACAAGAAACTCCACCTTTATGGAGTTATCAGACACTCTTTTGAAATTAAGGTTTGAAACGGAAACCTTGGAGGTGGTAAGCTCATCCTCTCCCATCATGAGTACGCCTTCTGATTCGTGGAAAGTGATCTGGCTACCTTCTACGAGAAGTTGCAGTTGTGATCCTTCTGTTTCCGGATCTTCTACTCTTTCGGCCGCTTCTGTGAGTTGGCCGATTTTTTGTAGAGCGAATCTTCCATTGTGGGTCACTTCTTGTACGGCTTCCGTACGTGCTCCGGACTGGAAAACATTTATCGATATAATACCTATCATGGCGACAAGCATGGACAATATAAATATGTATATAAGTAGTTCTATAATGGTGAGTCCCTGATTGTTCATTTCGATTTGAGTTTAGAGCGTATTTACGTTATGATTATATAATTACCTTCTAAAAAAGACAAGCTTATGCGAAAAAATATATCAAAAACAAACTTTCTTTTAGGGATAACCGCCATCCTGCTTTTAGTGCTCATATTCGTATCTTATCAGCTTGTTTCCGTTTGCATGATCGAGTTTCCGGAAGTGGAGGAAAAAGAAGAGAGGGTGGAAACGGTTCCGGAGCCTTCTCCCGCCAAAGAACCTGTTCCCGATGAAAAAGAGATCGCTACCGGAGAGCTAAACACTTACGGGCCTTTTAATGAGCTAACGCTTTCCTTTTTCCGTAGTGACAGAATGGGCTTTGTATATGAAGAAGACGGGGAAAAGTATGCCAATATAGAAGGAGAGGTATACGGCCCTTATGATGATGTGGGCTCTATCAGAACCTCCGGACAAGATATTGCCATGCAGTATGAGAGAGGCGGAGAGTCTTATCTAAGAGTGAACGATCAGTCATTTGGCCCTCATGAGGAGATCAACTTGTTCTACTTTCGCGGAGAAGATGACATCGGTTATCAGTACAAAGATAGCAGAGGGTGGTATGTGAGTGTGCACGAAGAACTAAAAGGCCCCTATAAAGAGATAGGAACCGTTTCTTTCTTTGAAGATGACATTCTTCTTTCTTATAGAGATGGAGATGATTGGTATATAAGTGTGGGAGGTGAGAAAAGAGGGCCCTATGGCATGATTACTTCCATCATCACTTCCGGTTCAAATATAGGGTATATGCACAAAAAAGAAGAAGAGTGGTATTTGACCGTAAACGATACTCTTTACGGTCCTTATGATAATATAAGCAGCCTGCGAATGTCGGGAGAGGACTTCGTGTTTATAAGAGAGGAGGAAGGAGAGAGATATCTTGAAGTTTACAAGGCGAATTAGTAGAGTCCTTGCGTTATCTGATAGACCGGTAGAATTATAGCGCTTGCCACGAAGGCGACGATAACACCGATAAGAATAAGTATCAGGGGTTCAAGTATAACGGGTATCTTTTTCGTTTTCTCTGTCACTTTAGATGTAAAGAAGTCCGCCAAGTATCTAAAGGAGTCCACAAAAGACCCTGTTTTTTCTCCGGTACTGATAATTGTTACATAAACATCGGGGTATAGGTGTGGGTAACTCTTTAGTCCTGCAGAGAAGGGATCGCCCTTCACCACTTTTGTTTTGATGTGTTGAATGGACTTTTTGAATGTCCGGTTGGGCATAGAGTCTTCCGTGATATCGAGTATGTTAGTTACCATGATTCCGCTCTTGAAAAGTGTCGCTATGATCTGTGACATGATGGCAAGCTGGTGATCGCGTACAAAGTCTCCCACGAAAGGAACCTTTAAAATAAAGCTATCAAACATCTCTTTTACTCTTTCCACTTTACTTAAAAGATAGAGTAGAGAGAAAAATATTATTGTTCCAAGAAGTAGGTTGAGCCACTGTTCTTGTACAAATATGGAGAAACTGAGAAGCATCTGTGATATAAGTGGCAGGTCAACGTCCAGGGTGGCAAATATAGGTACAAGACGAGGAAGAACAAAAAAGACGAGAGACCCTCCCAGTACAAGCGCAAAAGTGAGGACTATCTTGGGATAGAGTGTTGCCGATTTTATCTCCGATTCTAGTGTTTGTTTGTCCTCAAGCCAGTCTGCAAGATGGTTTAAACTCTCCTCTAGTGTCCCACTCTCCTCTCCCGCTTTGATAAAACTCACAAAAACAGTCTCGAAGTTGGGGTCTTGCTCGAACACTTCGTGTATGGGAGTTCCTTTTTCAAGTCTCTCTTGAGCTTTTCCCAGAGTATCTCTCATTACAGGAGAAGTGGTCTGTTTTTTGAGTATATCGAACGCCTCGTTTATCGGTGTGCCACTTCTTATTATAAGTGACAGGGACTTAACGAAGTCTTTTTTCTCTTGAATTGTAACTTTATTGAAAAGCGCCATATTTATGTCTTGGTAGCCCTTCTTAGCTCTTCAAAAGTTATTGAACCCGCAAGAAGCTTTTTAATACCGTCTTCAAGCATGGTGGTCATGCCTTGTTCTATCGCTTTGTTTCTTATCGTGTCTACGGGCTGATTTTTTGCTATCATTTCGCGTATCTCTTCTGTTGCCTCCAGCACTTCAAATATCGCCGTTCTGGTAGTGTATCCCGTATCTTTACAGAACTTACAGCCCTTACCCCTGTGCAATCTAAGCTTGTTTATATCTCCTATGCCGGATATTCTTTTTATTGTATCTGCGAGAATAGGCTCTTCGTGCAAAATCTCTTTTTCTTCTTCCGATAGAGGGTAGCTTTCTTTGCACTCGTCACATATTTTTCGTGTCAATCTTTGTGCTATAGCGGCGTTGATAGACGCAGAAACAAGGTGTGGTTTTGCTCCCATCTCAAAGAACCTTGAGAAGACGGTAGCCGCGTCGTTAGCGTGCACCGTGGACAGTACCAAGTGACCCGTCATAGCGGAGTTAACGGCGATATCTCCCGTTTCTTTGTCTCGTATCTCACCGATCATGATAACATCCGGGTCCTGTCGTACTATAGAGCGCAACCCTTTCGGGAATGTTATCTCCTTTGCGGGGTTTACCTGTACTTGGCGCACCCTCTCTATCTCGTACTCCACGGGATCCTCAATGGTCATGATGTTTACTTCCGGATAGTTTATTAGCTGTAAAAGAGCATAGAGGCTTGTCGTTTTACCGGATCCGGTCGGTCCCGCGGACACGATAAGGCCGTACGGTTTATGGGCGTTCTTTTTCACTTTTTTCATGTCTGCATCAGACAGACCGAGATCTTGCAGTTCAAATCTTCTTCCTCTCTGCATGATAATTCTCATAACAACATTTTCTCCTTCTGTGGTAGGCATGATAGAGACACGAAAGTCGATCTCTATCCCTCTTACCTTATAGGAAAATCGTCCGTCCTGTGCCGCTTCTTTTTCGTCTGTTCTCAGCCTTGAAAGTATCTTTATTCTTGAGCAAACTCTTGTGTGCAGCTCCTTGGGAAGTTGTATTGCTTGCTGTAGCACACCTTCCTGCCTGTACCTTATAATAGTATTTGTTGTTAGCGGTTCTATATGTATGTCCGAAGAGAGGGTGGTATATCCGTAGTCCAGTATGAGATTTACGAGTTGCACTATACACTCTTCTCCTGTTTGAGGGTCTTTCTGAAACTCTTCTACAAGAGCATCTATCTCTGTAGTAATGTTTCCCCTGTATCTTCGTAGCGCTTGATCGAGATCAAAGTCCGTAACATAAAAAGCTTCCACGCGCTTTCCGTGCTTTCTTTCCAGCATCTTGAAGAAGTTATGGTTGCTGGGATTAGTGGTGGCAACCTTTAGAACTCCTCCTTCTTCCGAGAAAACGATCGCTTGCTGTGCAAAGGCCGTTGTTTTCGGTATGTAGCGTAGTAGTTTGGGGCTTATGTCATCTATGTGAGCCTTTTTAAGTTTAGCGAAGCGGTATCCTCCTGCCTCCGCTACCAGCTTTCCGAGCACCTCATCTTGTATTAATCCTTTTTCCACCAGTATTTTATCAAGAGAAATGTTCTCTTTTTGGCTCAGCGTCTTGGCCATGTCAAAGTCCACTTTTTGAATGTAGCCGCCGCCTACCAGTATTTTTTCCAGTTTGTCTTCTGATATGAGCATAGAATTATTTATTTATATATTATTATACTATAATAAATTTGAAAAGCATGCAATTGACAGATTTTAATTTTGAGATATAATGGCGACAGTTATGAGTAATTCCCCGATACAATACTGTTATTTTCTTCTTATTGTACTTATGTTTCCGAATAGTTTTCGGGGGGTTTTCATTGTTTAGTAGAATATAATAAAAGTAAAGTAGAAAAACCTCCCGAAGACCTCGGGATTTTTTTGTGGCGGCTCCGCTTTTTCTTTTAAAGTATAAAAGTAAAAGCGAATCCGATACAAAAAGGAGGGGAGTTCTTTAAAAATATTTAACCGAACCAAGGAGGTATGCTTTATGGATTTACCGAAAGAATGTTTTTCAGGAGATCAGGGAGTTTTTTGGGACGCTGTTTTAAAAATAGCAGCAGCGGAAAATCACGGAATAAAAGTTCATCATTTTATTCATTCCGCAGACACTTTTTCTCGTTCACCGGCCCCGCCGAAAAAACCTGCCATAGAAAAGAAATCCTACAATCTTGATGGGAACTTGAGTTGCTGGATGAGCACTCTCAACTCCGCAGAGTTTCTGGGACTTTGCCCTATAAGTCCGAAGAAGTTAACGCAGCACGTAAACCTTTCTCGAATATCGCAGTTTGAGAATATGAAGCTTGACAAAACGGCTCAAAAGTGGAGTGATTCGGACTGGTATGGAGTTGTTCTTCCCCGAAACGACAGATGTGCTCACTACGTAACCTTGGGGGAAGTAAGAGAGGGTTACAACACATTGAAACGCTCAATGAAGCGATCTCTTTCTCGTGCCTTGAAAGACAACCCGAAGGGCTTCAAAAAAGAGGCGGAAAAGAGGTTTGAAGAAGTGTGGAGCTTGTTTACGGAGGACCCTGATTCAAGCGCTCCTCTGACAGATGCTTATAAAAAGTATATGTCGCGGGAAACAAGCTCTGCCGTGGAAGACTCTGTTTCTTTGTTAGAGAATGCTGATCAGCTGATGATCTCTCTCTGGATCGAAGAGTACGAAAAGATGGCTTCTCTTTACAATGAAGCTGTAAAAGAAAAGGGTTTTCCCGCTTTTGCAGTGAACACCAAAAAAGAAGAGGTGCCTTACTTTGTTCTTCAAGAAGGGGTGCGATTAACAGCCACAAGAAAGGAGATTGCTTCCAGCGACAATGTCGTCATTCCCAAGGCCGTTGTCTTCTTTTCCGAGCTTCGAACAAGAGGTCCTGTTGTTCTTCCTGAGAACGGTTCGTTTTACTTTTCCGCATCGCTGAAAATGGAGGAGTTGTTACAAGAAGAGATGCGCAGTCATCTCCACTTCCATCCCATAGTTCAAGTGCACTTCAATGCGCTTGACAAGCTTAAGGATGTTGAAGGAGAGTTCACCGTTCCCCACTATCTTCAATACTTTCTTGGGAAGAAGAGCTCCTTTCGTTTTCTTGGCAATTACTGGAGAGACATTGTCAAAGAAGCGGAACACAACATCTCTCGTCTTGTGTCTCAAAAGCCCTTGGAGTGGATAAGCAACAAGGCTCCCTTGCTGGTGAGTCACCACAAAGAAGCACAAGAAGTGTTGCGGAAGAGGGGCGCTACCTCCAAAACGGAGGAGCAGGTTCTCAGAAGAGATCAGAAGTGCCGGGAAGAGATCGCCTACACGGAGTGGGCAAAGGAAGTCGTGACAATGTTGCGAGTGGTGGAGTCTTTAGAGTACTGGAACTCGCGACCCATGCACTGGTGGACAAGAGTTATTCCCGGATGGGAAGATGCTGTTCTAGAGGGGGTTAAGTTTTCGGTTAAATAATCCCGAAGGGCTCGACAAGTTCGAGCCCTCTTTTTATTGCTCTATTTTATGTTATTATAGCCTCATATGAAATATATTTTTGACACTCATCAGGATATAGCCGTCTCTCTTTTTTATTTAAATAACACCGAGTTTTATAAGAAAAACTCTCTTCATGAGGGAGAAAGTGCTTTTGATCATCTTCCGGTAATCAATCAGACCGACTTTTTCCGTTTAAAAAAGGGTGGAGTAAAAGCTGTTTTTGGCGTGTGTTGTGCGTTAGACATAAAGGAAGGAAAAGGATTGCCTTCCCAAGACCATCTAAAAGAAACCAAGAAGCAACTTGCCTTTTATCATCGATTGGCAGAAGAGGGGTCTCAAGTAAAGATAATTAAGAACAAGGAAGATCTCGAAAAAATCAAAGAGCGGGAGTTGAGTTTCTTGCTTTCACTGGAAGGAGCGGACTCTGTAACCGATGAACATATCTTAGATGAGCTTTTCGCGGAAGGAGTGAGAAGTATTGGCCTTACTTGGAACTTTTCAAACAAGCTGGCCGGAGGTTGTGGTGAAGGTCAAGATAAGGGATTAACGAAAACAGGCAGGCGAATTCTCAAGAAGATGCGGGAAAAAGGCATTTTACTTGATCTTGCACATATAGGAAAAAGAAGCTTCTATGAGTCTCTTGAAGCTTTTGGGGGTCCGGCGATCATGTCTCACACTGCATGCAGGGAAGTTTACGACTCTTATCGCAACATTGATGATGAACAGATAAAAAGTATAGCGCAAGCAGGAGGTGCGGTGGGAATAATGGCTTACCCTCAAATGATAGGAGGATCGTCAATAGAAAAGTTTATAGAACATATGGAGCACATAGCTGACTTAGTGGGAACAGACCATATCGTAATCGGAAGTGATTTTGGGGGGATGATATCCAAGAACCTTGTTGAGGGATTAGAAGAGACGGACAGCTTCCCGAAACTAATAGAGAAGATGCGTAAAAAAGGATTTTCCGAGGATGATATTGATAAAATAACGCGAAGAAATATTGAGCAGATCCTTGCACTCACACTGTATGTTTGATACACACGCGCACTTAAACTTTAAAGATTATGACAAGGACAGAGAAGAGGTGATCAAAAGATCACTCAAAGAAGGAGTTTCTATGATAAACATAGGAACACACCTTTTAACAAGCAAACAAGCGGTAGAGATTGCGGAGAGATATGCGGAAGGAGTTTACGCTTCTGTGGGCTTGCATCCTATCTATAAAGAGGATTACAGAGAAGAGGACTACAAGTATCTTCTCCGTTCACAGAAAGTGGTTGCTATAGGAGAGATAGGTCTCGATAAGAAGTTTGAACACAAAAATCAACTTCCTTTTCTAAGAAGACAGCTAGCGCTCGCGCAAGAGCATGATCTTCCCGTCATATTTCACTGTCGTATGGCACACAGAGAGCTTCAAAGAGAGATAGAGGGTCTTGATATACGTGGAGTGGTACACTCTTTTACGGGAAGCAAGAAGGACGCACGTTACTATATTGATAAAGGGCTGTATTTGGGATTTAACGGCATTATTTTCAAAACAAGCCTTGATGCGGTTATAAAGGAAACTCCTTTGGATCGTATACTTATTGAAACGGATTGCCCTTTTCTTACTCCCCCTCGAAAAAGAGGAAGGAACGAGCCGATAAATGTGAGATGCATAGGTGAGAGGGTGGCGGAAGTGAAGGGAATCTCAAAAGATCAGGTTTTTAGTGCTACTTCTCAAAACGCGAAGAATCTTTTCTCTATATGAAGGACTTCAAAGAAAGGGTTTATGAGGTTGTCTCTTCGATCCCTGCGGGCGAATTTTTGACCTATAAAGAGGTTGCCGAGCGTGCGGGAAATGCCAAGGCAAGCCGTGCTGTTGCCGCGATACTTTCTGCAAGCAAAGGAGCTCCTTGTCACAGAGTGATAAGATCTGATATGTATCCGGGAGGGTTTAGTAAAGGAGGTGTCCGCAAAAAGGTGGCAATGCTTTTAAAGGAGGGGTGTATAGGAGTTATTGCCACAGACACTATTTACGGCTTGCTTACTTCTGCTTTAAACAAAGAGGCGGTAAAACGGGTTTATGGCCTAAAAGAGCGCTCATACAACAAACCGATGATAGTTCTCATATCCTCATTTCATGAGGTAAGTCTTTGGGGAGTAAAGCTTTCAAAGAAAGAGAAAAATATGTTGCGATCGGAAAGAGTGAGTGTCGTAATACAAGGAGTTGCTTTCCGTCTTCCTCAAAAAAAGGAGCTGCTGGAGATTCTTTCCATATCCGGTCCTCTTGTTGCTCCCAGCGCCAATCCGGAAGGGCTTCCTCCCGCAAAGACCATAAAGGAGGCACAGAGATATTTTCGGGATAAAGTTTTTTATCTCGATGAAGGAAGAGTGGAAGGACATCCTTCCGTGCTTGTGGATACCTCTGGCAAGGTTTTAAGAGGAGAATAGACAAAAGGTTTTACTTTTTGTAGAATGGATACATATGAACCATAAAGATATAGAAAAAAAGTGGCAAAAAAAATGGGAGGAGAAGATTCCTTCCGAAGGAGAGAAGCTTTACTGTCTTACCATGTTCCCTTACCCTTCCGGCGATATTCATGTAGGGCACTGGTATAACTTTGCTCCCGCCGATGTCTATGCTCGTTTCAAGCGAATGCAGGGATACAGGGTATTTTTTCCAATAGGATTTGATGCTTTTGGTCTTCCAGCGGAGAACGCGGCTATAAAGAGAGGAATACATCCGGAAACGTGGACTTATGAGAATATAGAAAGAATGAGAGAACAGTTAAAGTCTATGGGCTGCATCTATGACTGGTCGTCGGAGATAGTTACTTGTGATCCCGGCTACTATAAGTGGACGCAGTGGATATTCTTGGAGCTTTTCAAAGCAGGTCTTGCTTACCGCAAAAGGGTTCCTGCAAACTTTTGTCCTTCTTGTCGTACAGTTCTTGCCAATGAGCAGGTAGTAGAAGGGAAGTGCGAGCGCTGTGATAGTCAGGTGGAACAAAAAGAGATAGAGCAGTGGCTTTTAAATATAAGAAATTACGCGGAGGAGCTTGTTTCCTCTCTTGATGATCTTGATTGGCCGGAAAAAACAAAGACCATGCAGAAGAACTGGGTGGGCAAGTCAGAGGGGGCGATCATAGAGTTTACGGTTGCCGGAAGATCTCTTCCCGTGTTTACTACGCGTCCCGATACCATTTTTGGTGCAACTTATCTTGTTCTTTCTCCGGAGCATCCTTTGCTTTCCGAGATAAAGTCGGAAGCGGAGAATCCGGCAGAGATAGAAGACTATATCGCGGAAAGTAGAATGAAAACGGAGCTAGAACGCATAAGTGAAACAAAAGAGAAGACAGGCGTGTATGTTAAAGGGGTTACCGGCATGAATCCGTTAACCGGTGAAGAGCTTCCCGTTTTTGTAGCAGACTACGTTCTTATGCACTACGGTACGGGAGCAGTGATGGCGGTTCCGGCACACGATTTACGCGATTACGAGTTCGCCAAGAAGCACGATATGCCTATAAAGCGTGTCATATCTTCCAAGGAAGACCTTCCTTTTGAGGGAGAAGGCGAGACGATACACTCCGGGGATTTTTCAGGAATGCCTTCTGAGGAAGCAAGAAAGCGTATCACGGATCATCTTGAAAAAAGCAAGCTGGGAGAGAGGAAGGTTAATTACAAGTTACGTGATTGGCTGGTTTCAAGACAGCGTTACTGGGGAGCTCCCATTCCTATTGTTTACTGCAAACACTGCATAAAAGAGAAAGACAAAAAAACTTTTATTGAAGGAGAGGAGCATGCCATATTGCCGGACGAGAACCTTCCCGTGCTCTTGCCTTGGGTAGACGACTTTAACCCTTCAGAGGAGGGGAAGTCTCCTCTTTCGCGGAACAGGCATTTTAAAGAGGCTATGTGTCCGCGTTGTGGGGAAAAAGCGGAAAGAGAGACAGACACGTTAGACACTTTTGTGTGCTCTTCTTGGTACTACCTTCGTTATGCTGACCCACATAACGAGGAATCTTTTGCGGACAAAAAGAAGATAAAAGAGTGGCTTCCGGTTGATGTCTATATCGGAGGGGCGGAACACACTGTCATGCACCTTCTCTACTCGCGTTTCTTTACAAAAGCGCTTCGCGATATGGGGCATCTTCGTTTTTCCGAACCGTTTTTAAAGCTACGCCACCAAGGAGTTATTCTCGGACCGGATGGAAGAAAGATGTCCAAGTCCAAAGGAAACGTAGTTGATCCGGACAAAGAGATAGAGAAGCACGGAGCAGATGCGGTGCGCATGTATCTCTGCTTTATGGGTCCTTATGATCAAGGAGGAGTATGGAGTCCGAGCGGCATAATGGGAGTAAAACGTTTTCTTGATAGGGTTTACAAAACAGAAGTAAAAAAGGACAACAACAAAGAGATAGATGGTCTACTCCACCGTACTATAAAAAAGGTGGGGGAAGACATCGAAAGGATGCACTTTAATACTGCCATCTCTTCCATGATGACGTTTTTAAACGAAGTAAGTTTTATGGGAGTGGATCAGATGAGGCTTTTTCTTCTCCTTCTTGCTCCTTTTGCGCCTCACTTTGCAGAAGAGATGTGGCATAATATGAACTTCAAAGGCTCTGTACACGACGCCTTCTTCCCGCAACACGATGAAGAGTTAGCAAAAGAGGAGAAGGTTACCATGGTGCTACAGGTGAACGGCAAGGTGCGTGCAAAAGTGGAAGTTGATGCCGGTATATCGGAAAGAAAGGCGAAAAAGATCGCACTAAAAGAGACAGAGAAGTGGACAGAAGGAAAAGAGGTCAAAAAAGTTATTGTAGTAGGAAATAATCTTGTAAACATCGTATGTGTGGAATAATAGGATACGTAGGTGAAAAAGAGGCGTGCCCCTTGCTTCTCAGTGCTTTAAAGAGAATGGAGTACAGGGGGTATGATTCTAGCGGAGTGGTTGTTGTGGGCGACAAGGCGCGCTGTGTTAAGTCTGTGGGAAAACTTGATAACCTCAAAGAGAAGTTGGAAGATCTGCCGGGCGGACTGGGATTGGGGCACAACAGATGGGCAACCCATGGAGTGGTAAGCGAGGAGAACGCACACCCTCACACTGACTGTAAGGGGGATATATTTGTAGTGCATAACGGAATTATTGAGAACTACAAAGAACTTAAAAGTAAGCTGCAAGAAGAAGGTCACGTATTTGTTTCGGAAACCGACACGGAAGTGCTTTCTCATCTTATAGAGAAGTTTTTTGAAGGAGACTTGGAAAGCGCCGTTAAAAAGGCTTTAAAGCTTGTAAAAGGAGCTTACGGCGTGGTGGCTGCTACGGGAAGTGATCCCTACAAAATTGTGGCTGCCAGAATGTTTAGCCCGTTAGTGGTGTCTGTTAACTCTTCCGGTGGTTTTGTGGCTTCCGACCCTACAGCGCTTATTTCTCACTCTAGAGAGATGGTGTTCTTGGAAGATGAAGAAGTGGCCGTGATCAGCAAGGACGACTTTTACATTACCGATCTTGATAATGTGGCGGTGGAAAAAGAGAAGACGGAGATAGATTGGAGCATAGAAGATGCACAGAAGGGAGGTTATGACCACTTTATGCTAAAAGAGATATGTCAGCAGGGAGAGTCTCTTGAGAACTCTATAAGAGGAAGGCTTGACCTTGAAGAAGGGAGAGCGGTTCTCGGAGGAGTGGAAGATAAAAAGGAGGAGATCATACGTGCAAAGAAAGTAAGCATCATTGCTTGTGGAACTTCTTATTACGCGGGAATGGTTGGAGAGTGCATGATAGAAGAGATGGCAGGAGTTCCGGTGGAAGTTCATCTTGCTTCCGAGTTCAAGTATAAAAAGCAACCCCTGGAAGAAGGGGAGATATTCATTTTCATCTCCCAGTCCGGAGAAACGGCGTATACACTTGCCTCTCTAAGAGAGGTCAAAGAAAAGGGAGGACTTACTTTGGGTATTGTTAATGTTGTCGGATCATCTGTGGCGCGTGAGACGCATGCCGGAATATACAATCATGCCGGACCGGAGATAGGAGTTGCTTCCACCAAAGCTTTTACTTCCCAGAGCATAATACTTGCTCTTTTTGCTCTCTATATGGGCAGAAACAAGGGCATGTCTTTTGAGGAAGGAGTAAATTTTGCAAAAGAGATAAAGCGTATTCCGCGCATAGCGGATGAGATATTGGAAAGCAAAGAGGAGATAAGCGAGATAGCGAAAAAGTACAAGGACTACTCCAATTTTCTCTATTTGGGGCGTAAGTACAGCTATCCGGTTGCACTGGAAGGTGCGTTGAAGTTAAAAGAGATATCTTATATACATGCGGAAGGCTACTCTGCGGGTGAAATGAAGCATGGACCGATAGCACTCATAGAGGAGAGTTTTCCCACGTTTGCCGTCTGTCCTCAAAGCTCTGTTTATGGTAAGATGTTATCAAACATAGAGGAGATAAAAGCGCGCAGAGGAAAAATGGTTGCGCTTGGCACCAGAGGAGATGACGAGATTGCCGAGATGGTTGACGATGTGATATATATGCCGGAGGTTCTCGAACAGCTTTCTTCCATAGTTTCCGTGATACCTCTGCAGATATTTTCTTACTATGTGGCTTTATATAAAGGGCTTGATGTTGACAAGCCCAGGAATCTTAGTAAATGCGTAAGTGTTGAGTAATATGCAGTATAATATATTAGTAGGAGGAGCGGCAGGTGAAGGTAGCAAGATGGCAGGTCTTGTTATCGCTAAGCTGATGAGCGCTCATGGATACAAGGTCTTTATTCATGAAGACTATCAGTCTCTCATCAAGGGAGGGCACAACTTTTCTCTTGTGCGCGCTACCCCGGAAGGAGAGAACGCCGTAAAAGAAGAAGTGGATATTCTTCTTGCCTTAAATGAGGATACTATAGAAAGACATAAGCACAGAGTGCAAGGGCTTACTGTTTACGACTCCGGAGTGGCAAGCGTAGATCACGGAGTGGGAGTTGCACTAGATGAAATAGTAAAGGAAGCAGAAGGTATTCCTATTATGAAAAACACCGCTCTTGTGGCATCTTTTGCCAAAATAGCGGGAATGAAGTTTGAAAAAACAGAAGAAGTTTTAAGAAGAGAGCTTACCATAAAAACGGAAGAGAATATGCGTGTTGCGAAAGTGGCGTATGATAAATCGGAAGAGAGAATGCAAGTGGAAGACTTGAATAAAGGGCCTTTTCCCATTGTTTCCGGAAGTCAGGCAATCGCTTTGGGAGGACTTGCTGCAGGAATGACGGATTATTTTGCTTACCCTATGACTCCTTCCACGGGAGTTTTACATTTTCTTTCAGGAATAGAGGGTGTTTCCACCTTCCAGCCGGAAAGTGAGCTTTCCGTTGCGAGCGCTGCGCTGGGCGCGGCTTATACCGGCAGAAGGGTGATGGTGGGAACCTCCGGAGGAGGTTTTGCGCTTATGACGGAGTCTCTCAGTTTTTCTGCTCAATCGGAAGTTCCTTTGGTGATCGCTTTGAGTCAGAGAGCCGCTCCGGGAACCGGCGTTCCTACATACACGGCACAATCCGATCTGCTTTTCTCTCTCTTTGCGGGGCATGGTGATATTGTACGTTTTGTGGTTGCTCCCGGTGATGCAAGTGAAGCGATAGAGCTTTCTGCGGAGGCGTTGAATATTGCCTATGAGTATCGCATTCCCGCAGTTATACTTGTCGATAAAGAACTTTCCGAGAACAGTTATACGGTAGAAGAGATGCCGGAGATTGAAAAGCGGGGAGAAGACGAATTTCCTTCAAAAGTTACAAGCTATGAACACACAGAGGACGGAATATCTACGGAAGATCCTTTTGAGGTAAAAAGGATGCAAGAAAAAAGAATGAGCAAGCATGGACCCTTAAAAGAGAGAGTGGAGGAGATGGACTCTGTCAGGGTTTACGGAGAAGGAGAGGATGTTCTTCTCGTTTGGGGTTCCAACAAAGGAGTCGCTTTGGAAGTTGCACGAGACATGGGATTGAAGGTAGTGCAAGTGCTTGTTTTTGAGCCGTTTCCTACAGAGAAATTAAAAAGTGCGCTTGAAGAAGCGCGAACAGTGATATCCATGGAAAACAACATAAGCGGCCAGGGATCATTTATTATGCGGGCCAAAGGAGTGCGCATAGATGAGGAGGTACGTAAGTATGATGCCAGACCGTTTACTGTGAACTACTTAAAAGAGGAAATTAAAAAAATAGTCCAATGAATAAAAATACTACTTGGTGCCCGGGATGTGGCAACTTTGGAATAATGGAAGCACTTCGGGAGGTCACAGGAGAGAAAACCGTTATTGTAGCGGGAATAGGATGTCACGGAAAGATAGCGGATTATCTCGATGTAAAAAGCTTCTCTTCACTTCACGGTCGAGCGATCGCTGCTGGGCAAGGAATAAAAGTCGGCAACAAAGATTTGGACGTAATATGCTGTGTAGGAGATGGGGACGCTTATAATGAGGGAGTAGAACATCTTGTACACGCCGCAAAAAGAAACGCTGACATTACCGTTCTTGTGCACGACAATCGTGCTTTTGCCCTTACTGCAAGACAGTTTACCGCTACTAGCCCTCAAGGATTTAAGGCGGGCTCAACCCCTCACGGAAGCATAGAAGCTCCCTTAAACCCCATGGAGCTTGCTTTTGCGATAAACTCTACCTTTGTAGCTCGAGGGTATTCTGCCAAGAAAGATCATCTTGCAGGCATAATAAGGCAAGCGGTGGATCACAAAGGATTTTCTTTTGTAGAGGTTTTACAGCCTTGTGTTGCTTGGTTTAACACTTTTCCTCTCTATAATGAGAAAGTTTACGAAACGGAAGGACCTTTTGAAAAAGAAGAAGCAAGAAAGATGGCTTCTGAGTGGAACTATAACGATGAAGATTCTTTTATACCGCTCGGAGTTTTTTACAAGGAAGAAAAGCCGAGCTTTGAAGAAACGCTTATAAACAGAGAGAGTGTCAGTGCCGGTGAACTTTTAAAGAAGATGATATGAGGGTAGTTGCAATGGGAGGCGGAAACGCCATGCCTCGCGCTGTTCTTGCAGGATTAAAGGAGATGGCTGTAGAGGTTTCTGCTGTTTGTGCTGTGCTTGATACGGGAGGGTCGTCCGGAAGACTGCGACGTGAATATGGAGTCCTTTCTCCTGGAGACATGAGAAGAGCTCTTCTTGCTCTTGCAGAAACTTCTGACGCGATGAAGAGTGTTTTTGATTACCGTTTTCAAGAAGGAGAGTTTTCTGGACACAACTTTGCCAATCTTTTTATATCTACCTTGGAGCTCTCTTTAGACAGCAGAGAAAAAGCGATAGAAGAGATGAATCGTATAATGGGTGTTTCTCGTTTTGTGTTTCCCGCTACTGTTGATGATGCTGAGCTTTGTGTGAAGTTGCACGACGGAAGCACTGTTTGTGGAGAATCAAAGATCGATAAGAACACACACAACAAAAAGATAACAGAGGTGTTCCTTGATAGAAAAGCAGATCTTTATTTTAAGGCATCGCAAGAGATAAAAGAGAGCGATCTTGTGATCATTGGTCCCGGAGACCTTTACTCTTCCCTTGCACAGGTTCTTTTGGTGTGTGGAATGAGGGAGGTGTTAAAGGATAAAAAGGTGGTTTATGTTTGTAATATCTGCTGCAAAAAAGGGGAAACGGAAGATTTTCAAGTTTCCGATTTTGTCTCCGTAATAGAGAATTTGATAGGAAAAAGACCGGAGTTTGTGCTCTGCAATACAACGAATCCCGGAGAAGAACGCTTGCAGGAATATAAGCGCAAGCATCCGGAATTAACAGAGATGGTAAAAGGCGTTGATGGTTTTACAGGAAGAGACTTGTTGCTTGATCGGGGACCGGTGGAGCACGATCCTTATAAATTATCGAAAGCTATTTTTGAGTTATCATGAAAAAAGCAGTTATATTTGCGGCTGGAAGAGGAAAAAGACTTATGCCGCTTACAGAGAATCGTCCCAAGCCAGCTTTGCGTATCTTTGACAAGACCCTTATAGAGAACACTATCTTGCAACTAAAAGGGCTTGTAGAAGAGGTGGTTGTGGTTATTGGTTACAAAGGAGAGATAATAAAAGAGATAGTTGGCGATAACTACGAAGGGATTCCCATAAGATACGTAGAACAAGAAAAGCAACTGGGAACGGGAGATGCGGCGCTAAAAGCACTTCCTTTTTTAGGGGAAGAGTTTATAATATTTAATGGGGATGATATCTACTGTCGAGAAGATATAAAGGAGATGCTAAAGAAAGCTCCTTGCATTTTACTAAAAGAGGTGGACGACCCCTCCGGTTGCGGACAAGCAGTAGTGGAAAAAGAAAAAGTAAAGAAAATAGTGGAAAAACCTCCTTCTCTTGTAAGTAATCTTGTAAATGTTGGTTGTTACCACCTAACGAAGAGCTTTTTTGAGAAGAATATAAACATCTCTTCAAGAGGAGAGTACGAGATTGTTGATTACGTGAACAACTTCTCGGAAGAGATGAGCTTCAAGAGAACAAGTGAGTGGTATGCTGTAAGCTATCCTTGGAATCTGCTTGATGCGATGGACTGTGTCTCTATGGGAGAGAAAGTGGAAGGAGAGGTGGAGGAAGGGGCACACATAAAAGGAAGATTGTTTCTTGGAAAGGGAAGTATTATAAAAGGCGGGAGCCGCATAGAGGGATCGGTCTATGTGGGTGAGAATACGGTAATAGGTCCTAACGCCTATTTGCGTGACTGTGCCGTGCACGATAACTGTCGCATCGGAAATGGAGTAGAGGTGAAAAAGTCACTTATATTAAGTGGAAGCTCTGTTGCACATCTTTCTTACATCGGTGACTCTGTTATTGGAGAGAACTGTCTTGTCGGAGCGGGAACCATTACTGCTAATATGCGCTTTGATGGTGGTCTTGTGAAAAACACCGCTAGAAAGAAGATGGGAGTAATTATGGGCGACAATGTAAAGGTGGGCATTAACTGCTCTATTATGCCCGGCGAGATAATAGAAAATAATACCATAATAAATCCACATACATATGTACGTACTGGGAATTGACGGTGGCGCAACAAAAACAACTGTTGCTCTTGCCGATCAAAAGGGAAATATTTTATCAAAAGAAGTTGGCGGACTGTCCAGTCCGCGCAACATAGGCATAGAGGCGACTGTTGATGTGATAGCTTCTCTTTTTCCGCAAGAAAAGATCTCTTCTTCTTTTGTTGCACTTCCCGGCATGGAAGAAGAGTATAGCGACAAAAAAGATCTGCTTGCGGATATGTTAAAAGAGAGGGGTTTGTCTGGCAAAATTGTTGTGGGAAGCGATCAGCTTTGTGCTTTTCGGTCTACTACAACAAAAGAGGACGGAGTAGTTGTTATCGCCGGAACGGGATCTGTGGTACGTGGATGGAAGGAAGGGAGGCAGTTTGCTTGTGGAGGATGGGGCTATTTGGCGGACGAAGGATCAGCGTTCTATATCGGGCTGGATGTGTTTCGTGCTGTTACAAAAGACGTGGATAAAAGAAGCAAAACGGCGATGCGAGACATTGTTTTTAAAGAGTGGAGCATTTCTTGTGGGAGAGAGATGCAGAAAAAAGTGTACTCTGATTTTAAGAAGTTTATTCCACAGATGTCCTTGTTTGCGGACATGGCGGCAAAAAACGGTGACAGTGTTGCAAAAGAGATCCTTCAAAAAGGATCAAGAGAGTTGTTGCTTTCTTTTTGGAGAGTGGCGCAAGAGTTGCAATTTAAAGAAGATTTTGATGTTGTTCTTTCTGGTGGAATGTTTTGCTCGGAAGAGTTTTTATTCTTATTCAAGGAAGGTGTTTTTGAGCTTTGCCCGCATGCAAATACTGTTATTCAAAAAGATGATCCCGTGAGGGGAGCGGTTGCTCTTGCGCTGGATAATCTTATCTCATAAACTTACATTTATGGAAGACAAAGATGTTCAAAATATAATAAAGAAAGAGGAGGAGAGGCAAAAAGGAACTTTAAACATGATACCTTCCGAGAATCACACTTCCTCTGCAGTAAGAGAGGTCCTTTCTTCTGTTTTGGGAGATAAGTACGCGGAAGGATATCCTCAAAAGCGTTATTACGGAGGAAATAAGTATATAGATGAACTGGAAGAACTTTGCCGGGAGCGCGCCAAGAATCTTTTCGGAGTGCCCTATGTCAATGTCCAAGGATACTCCGGCTCTCCTGCAAATCACGCTGTTTATTTTGCGCTGCTTGAGCCGGGCGACAAGGTGATGGGGATGAGTCTTCTTTCCGGAGGGCATCTTACTCATGGATGGAAAGTAAACTTTTCGGGAAAGTACTACGAATCCGTATTTTATGGAGTGGATAAAGATACGGAGCTTATAGACTATGAAGAGGTGCGCAAAACGGCATTAAAAGAGAAGCCGAAAATGATAATCTGTGGAGCTACCTCTTATCCTCGCCTTATAGACTTCAAGCGTTTCCGCGAGATCGCCGATGAAGTGGGCGCATATCTTTGTGCTGACATATCACACATTGCGGGGCTTGTGGTTTCCGGAGTACACCCCGATCCGACTCCTTATGCGCATGTTGTCACTACTACTACGCACAAGACACTGCGCGGCCCACGAGGCGCGATCATCATGGTGACACATAGCGGCGTTGAGAAGGATAAAAACATGGGAGAGAAGATCGATAAAGCCGTTTTTCCGGGACTGCAAGGAGGCCCTCATGAAAACAGTATAGCGGCGATCGCCGTTTGTCTTAGAGAGGCAACAGACCCTTCTTTTATAGACTATGGAAAACAAGTAGTTAGTAACTGTAGAGTTTTTGCAGAAGAAATCAAGAAGAGCGGTTTTCGTGTTGTCTCCGGAGGAACTGATAATCATCTGCTTCTTGTAGACTTGCAAGGACGTGAAGGAATTGATGCACAGAGTGCACTGGAGGATGCGGGGATCATGGTAAACAAGAACACTATTCCTTTTGATGAGAATCCTCCTTTCAACCCTTCGGGAATACGACTTGGAACGCCTGCACTGACAAGCAGAGGCATGAAGGAAGGAGAGATGAAGGAGATCGCTTTCCTTGTTTCACAAACTCTTATGCAGCATGATCTTGCGCCTCAAACATACAAAAGGGTCGAGGAGATATGTGAAAAGTTTCCTATTATATGAAAATAGTAGACGGGAAAAATTTGGCGGAAAATGATCTCTCTATACTAAAAGAAGAGGTTAAAACAAGAAGCAATCCTCCTTCTCTTGGAGTGGTGCAGGTGGGTAAGGACTCCGCTTCTTCGCTTTATGTGAAAAAAAAGCAACAGGCGGCAAAAAGCATAGGTTTGCGTGTAAACATTTACGAGTTCTCGGAAGATATCTCTGCAGAAGAGCTAAAAAGAGAGATCTCGCTTATAGAAGACGAAGGTGTTATTGTTCAACTACCCCTTCCTTCTTCTTTGGATAGTTCTGAGATACTAAACGCCGTAAGTGCAGAGAAGGATATTGATATGCTTTCCGACCTATCTACAGGAATGTTTTATAACGGAACTACACAAGCGCTTCCTCCCTTTGTAGCGGCTGTGAGGATAGTCATGAAGGAGTACAACGTTTCCCTTAAAGGAGCACACGTGGTTCTTGTGGGTTCCGGAAGACTTACGGGGAAGCCCTTGTTTGTTTATCTTACAAGAGAAGGAGCAACAGTGACTTGTGTTAATCGTGACACAAGAGATATATCGCAATTTACAAAGAAAGCGGACATAGTTATATCTGCAACAGGGTCTCCTTCTCTTATAAAAGGCGAAATGTTGAAAAAAGGAGCTGTAGTTATTGATGGTGGAAGTGGATCTCTAAATGGTGTTGTAAAAGGAGATGTATGCAGGAGTAGCGTGGAAAAGAAGGCCTCTCTTCTTTCTCCCGTGCCGGGAGGGGTGGGGCCTCTTACTGTTTGTTGCTTGATGCACAACCTCCTTTCTTTCTATGATGGAAGCTGATATTTTTGTTTTTAATATCTTGAACGGTTTTACGGGAAACTGGTTTCTTCTAGATTTTTTCTTTTTCTTTTGCGCAAAGATTCTTCCCTACCTTCTTATTTTGCCGTTCTTGTATCTTCTTTTAAAAGATCATCGAAAATATGCCTTTTATGTAGGGGAGATCTTTTTTGCTGCTTTTTTTGTGCGTTATGCGCTTTGTGAAGCGATACGCCACATATCTCCTCGTGAAAGACCCCTTAACGCCTTAGAGGATGTGAATGTCATTATTCCTTTTACAACAGAGAACGCCTCGCTCCCTTCCGGGCACGTTGCTTTCTTTTTTGCTCTTTCCACTGTCGCTTTTATGCGCAACAAAAAGGCAGGATCGGCACTTTTCTTTTTTTCTTTTCTTATAGCTCTTTCAAGGGTCGCTGCGGGGGTACACTGGCCTTCTGATGTTGTTATCGGAGCGCTTGTCGGCTTGGCCTCCGGATTTATAGTCTTTAAATTATCTCAAAAAATATGCAAAAAAAGATCTGGGCAAACGGAGAAATAACTTCTTTTGATAAGATTAGTGTTATAAACCACGGGCTGCACTACGGAACGGCGGTCTTTGAGGGTATTCGTTGTTATGATGCACAAAGACCTGCTGTGTTCAGGCTAAAAGATCACATAGACCGTCTTTTTCATTCTGCGGAAGTGATGGGCATGCAGCCTCCCTTTACAAAAGAGGAGATAGTGTCAGCGGTAAAAGAGGTTATACAGGAGAACGGATTTCGTGAGTGCTATGTGCGTCCCATATTTTTTTATGGCGAAAAGATGGGACTTTCACCGATTGATGCTCCCTTGAACTGTTTTATTATTGCTTGGCCGTGGGGTAAGTACCTTAAAAAGGATGCTGTTTCCGTAAAAGTTTCCTCTTTTTTGCGTATAAGCGATCGCTCTGCCGTGATGACGGCAAAAGTTTCCGGGTACTATGCAAACTCCGTAACGGCTTCCCTCGAGGCCTTAAAAGAAGGGTATGATGAAGCATTGCTGCTAGATCATGAAGGGTATATTGCCGAAGGCCCGGGAGAGAACATCTTCTTTGTGAAAGGCAATACTCTTTATACGCCCCGGGAGGGAGCTATACTTCCCGGAATAACACGTGAAAGCGTTATGCAGCTCGCGAAAGAAGCGGGATACGGAGTGGAAGAGAAAAAGATCTCACTAAAAGAGCTTTCAGAATATGATGAAGCTTTCTTTGTCGGTACGGCGGTGGAGGTAAATGCTATTGCAAACATAGATGATAACGTTTTCAAAGGAGAAGAAGAGGTTACAAAGGACATAAAGAACGCTTATTATCGCGCTGTACATGAAAGAGAAGAGTGGATAGATTATGTCTAAAGATCTGCCGGATATCTTTGCCGCCTACAAGCCATTGGGAATATCTCCTCTCGATCTTATAAAACAGAGATTTTCTGACACAGGAAAGATGGCTTATGCCGGACGTCTTGACCCTATGGCAGAGGGCGTTGTTCTTTTACTGAAAGGAGAAGAGTTAAAAAACATACATAAGCATTTAAAGCATGACAAGACCTATACAGGGAAAATGATTTTCGGTCTTTCAAGTGATACGGGAGATATACTTGGAGTTCCTCGTAAAGAGAAAAAAGTGGTTGGCAGCATAGAGAAAACGCTCAAAGAGATGGAAGGGCGATTCATTTTCACTATTCCCCCGTTTTCCGGCTACATAGTAAGAGGGAAGCCCCTTTTCTGGTGGGCTCGTCAAGGAAGACTTGCGGAAGTGAGTCTTCCTCGAAAAGAGGTGTCTTTGTATAGCGTGAGTGCACAGGTTTCTTACATCAAAGGAGAGGAATTAAGAAAAGAGATAGAGAGAAGAGTGGATCTTGTAAAAGGAGATTTTAGACAAAAAAAGATAAAGGAAGAGTGGAATAGTCTTCTTTCTGACAAAGAAGAGTTTCCTGTGGCAAGTTTTAAAATAGAGTGTAGTAGTGGGTGCTACATAAGAAGTGTTGCGGAAGAGGCGGGAAAAAAGCTTTCTTCCGGAGGACTTCTCTTAGAGCTTACACGAACAAAGGTGGGGGATTATGCTGTGGAAAACTGCTATTGACCTGTTTTTTGAAATGATTATAATGGGGGTAGTATGAGTACAGGATTTACAATAAGTGTCGTTACGGTCGTCCTTCTTTTGAGAAGGGGGGCTTTGTCTTTGTAGATTCCTGCACATAAACAAACAAAAGCCCTCCTCCAAAAATGGAGGATTTTTCTTTTCTCCGCGCCATAGCAAAGAAATAATTTCCTTGCTGTAGTGCGGAGAAAAGCGGATTACCCTACCCGGGTCGGAATCGTCTCCCAAGGACTACCCCCTTTCGGTGGGACGACAACCGAATCCGCTTTTTCTTCCGCAACTATTAAGGGCCTGCCGCAAAAGGTAGGCCCCTTTTTCATATTAAAAAGTTCCCCGCTTTTACGGGGAACCGGAGGAGATCATGATCTGCACTCTTCTCTTATTTTTATGATGTCGTTCCAGTAGATTATATCTTTTTTTTCTGTTTCTTCTATAAATCTTTCAACGAAAGTGCACATCTCTTCTTCGCTCATGTCTTGGAATATTTTTATCC
>PWEN01000054.1 GCA_003553505.1 Candidatus Nealsoniibacteriota bacterium
AAGAGATATTTCAAAAAGACTTTTCTAAGCATTTACTTTTAAATTTCCCTTTATCCTGAATTTCACCATTTTTCAGATTCAATTCTAAAATGTTATCACTTTTTTGGTTCGGTTCAAATATTAATTCATATGGTATATCACGGTCTTGTAATTCATCAGCTTTCCTACCCTTTTTAATAACCTCTCTAACTGTTTTTTCATCATCCTTATATTTTGTGTAAAGCATTTTTACATTTAAATTCAAAATTGCGTCTCTATTAAGAATATAGTACTTATTATTATCTAATTCACCAATTACGAGATAATAGTCAGCATCACTTTTTTCTTTTTCTTCTTTACTCTTTTCAATTTCTAGTTATATGGAATAAGCACATGTGTAATGTCACTAGAAAAAATCCCATAAACTCTGTCAAAGTCGTGACACGAGTGGGAGTAAGTTCTAAGGGACCCTTAGGACTCCTATTCTCCAATCAATTTCTTCTTTATTTTCTTGAATTTTCCCTTCAATTTACCCGCAAAAGAATCATTTTCGCCTTTCTTAGTCTTTCTCTTTTTCTCCTTCAAAGATGTCTTTGATGTGGGTGTTTCACTTTTGGGTTTTTTCCGCTCTTCTTTTTTTTCTATTTTAGTTTCTTCCTTTGTTTTTTCACCCGGCTTTCTTTTACCCCATTTTTTGAGGAGCACACTATTTTCTTCATCGAGCTCTTCACTTAACACTTCCTCTAGATATGTTTTCGAACTCTTTAGATCTTCACTATCCTTACCCACAACTGTCGTTAGGTTGTAACTATCTTCGTCCTTTAAATTTTGGATATATTCAGTTCCCCTTCGTTCAAACTCGGCTAGTGTCTTCTCTATTTTCTCTTCGTCAGTTGAAAACACAAATTTCTCACCTGGCTCACAACGAATCTCGTCGGCGAGGGCGAGGTACTGAGTACCACCTTCTAACAGTCGGCGACCATCAACATCCATCATGCTTGCTTCTTGGTCATCTAAGAGAGGTATGATATTGTAGAACTCCGGTTCTTTCTTTTCACCTTCTGGATTTCTGAGCATCCTTCCCATCCTTTGTACTAAACTCTTATTAGCTTTATAACCGCTTGTTGCATTGACTACTACTTCAAGATGCGGGATGTCTATACCAGTACCAAGTCTTTTACCCGTTCCTATAAGAACTCCAGGACCTTCTGATTTATCGAATTCATCTATGAGACTTCTTTGTTCATGGGGTTTTCTCCCTTCTATTCCAATAGTGTAAATATTGTTTTCGTCTATGTCTGATTCAGATAATAACATTTCTTTTAATTTTCGGATATGATCTTTTTTCCAGACGAGCGTCAGGCATTTCTTTTCCTTTGCTTCTTCTTTTAGGACCTTGAGCATACTTTCCAAGGAAGGATTTAGATTCCAGATCCTTGTTCCTCTAGACCTAAATGTACGTACAAACTCACGATACACGTCAAGGTCGTTTTGCAAGTTTCTACCTTCAATAGTCTTACTATAATCTACGGCATCTTCATATCCTGTGAATTCAGGCAAATCCTCCATCTTTCGCAATTGCTCAAAACCTTGTTTACATTTTTGTGTTGCTCCCTTGAGCTTTTTCATCTTTTCTTTTTCCATTTCAGGCTGAGCGTAGATAGCCGTCCACGAAAACTCGGGAATGATCCCATCCGATTTAGCTTCTTCAAGAGTATATTTTTTTAGAAGTGGGAGATGTCGATCAAGACGATTTCTAACCTCTTCTTTCACAGATTTGCTTGTATCTATTGAACCCGAAAGGGCAATCAATCTTATGGAACTATTTTCTATGAGGTGAGATATACTGCTTATGATTTTCGAGTATTTGTGTATCTCGTCCATGACAACGAGATCATATTGGCTTATATTTTCACCTTCGTCTATCATCCTTCTGAGTTTGTCAGATGTGGTGAACTCCACGGTACCCCAATCTAGTTTTATATCGGAGAGTTCTTCTTCTTTTGAAAGTTCAGATAAGCCTTTCGTTATGCTAAGATGTTCATTCATCTCTCGCCCCCACTGTTCGAGTATCAAGTGGTCGTGAGCGACAATGAGCACCTTTCCATCTCTTTTTTTGATTCCCTTTGTCGTGGGCGTTTGGTCTTCAGGATGCAGTTCTCCATAGAGCAATGCTAAAGCAGCCAGGCCAAGAACCGTTTTTCCTGTGGCAGTGCCCATATCAACATAACCGAAAAAATCATTATCCAACCATTCCATCAGAGCATCATTCTGATGTTCCCATAGAGTCGTAGTCATGAGAGGTTCTTCCAATTTTTCTATGAGTGATCGGGATTGATGGCCCACATCTAGTATTTTCTTTTGGGTTGGGAGGGATGTAGAGTTCAAAATTTCCAGGCAGATCTCTCCGGGATTACTATTGGCTGTTCTTAGCGTCAAAGTGTCGTTGCGTTCGTTGTGAGTGATTATCTTATTGATTGCAGACTCTACAGCCTCGTTGGGCATCCCTATTCCACTTCCCTTCCCATCGTTTGCTCTGACATATATTCTATTGATCTCTTTCATGAGCCCGCCAATCTTTTTTCCATATGAATAATCAGACCGTCTTAGAACAGTGTCTTCAGAGGTTTTGCCAAGTAATTCATCGAACGTAGCAGCATAGATGTCTCCGAGGGAAAACTTAACATCATTAACTTCAAGCCCGTACTTACCCGAAAATTCTATCCTACTTTCGTGGAAAAAAACCAGATCATTTGCGACCATATCCAGCTCATGAAGCTTTTCGTGCGCGTCTAAATTTTCACATACCCTTTCTAATTCATCCATGGCTTAATCAGTCCTCCAACCATTTATCAAATTCAGATGGAAGTACGTTCAAGATCTGTTTTTCTGGCATACCGTGAAGATCATAGTTGATTTTGAGTTGTTCCACGACTTTACCGAATCTTCTGAAGCTACCAGGTCCTTTTCGACTGGCTACTCCTTCTTTTATACCTTTGTTTTCATCCCAGTAAAGCTTGTGTACGACTTTGACAAGACTCTTACTGGACATTATATATTTTCTAGAGCCTATCTGTTCAGTTATGTTGCCCACATAATCTACAGGGTGTTCAAGGAACGGTTTAGAATACTTCTCATCGTGTATTGAATAGACGTAATAAGGGAAAGCAACCAGATGTTTTGAATAGGATGAATATGATTTCTCACAGATATATCTCTCGGTCTGGCCCAAAGGTCGTTCACCATCTTCAACAGGACATAGCTGATCGAAGAATACATAGGCTAACCAGCTCCAGAGTCCGTTGTATTCTATTAATTCATTAAACCCAACGTCAGCATCTTTGAACGATTCATCCAAATGTTTTGCCATATCCATTTTCGTCCTGAACTGCTTATTTGGATTGATAGTTACATCTATTCCTTCTAACGTCAGATCTTGTGAGAATTTTTCTTGGTTAAGGTCTGGTTTTGCGGTTCTTGGATATTCTTGAACATTTTTCAAATACTCTCTGAATTTTGCATCCCCTTCATCAGTCAAGCTTCTAACATACATCATACCACATTCCTTTCGACAAAATCCAGAAGATTTCTCCACTCGTCAGTACGTTTCTGGGCGAACTCTTTCTTCACATCGTTCAACCACTTTCTGGCTTCTCCACGTCTAAATTCAGAGTCAGAAGGATCTAATACTTCTGGTGGTTCTTTTTCAGGGAGTATGTTTGTTGCCATCCTAACCCAATCTCTTTGCCAGCCATCAGGCAGGTCATCGATTCTTTTTGCGTTTTCCTCACCATATATTATGCGGGCGAGCACTTGTCTTAGCACTTCAGGATAAACTGTAAGGATGAACTGCTCGTCAAACCGAGCTTGTTCCAGCATGAATGTTTTCGGAAGGTTTTTGTTAAGTACGAGCATTGGGCCGCCGTCACTTCGTTGAAATTCTAGATCCCATATTAGATGACCTAAGTTGTCAAAGTCGACGGGGAGGAGAGGTGTTTTTGCCTGCTTTTCTGAAGGTTTGACCTCTTCGGCAAGTGCCAATATTACTCCACTTTCACTTTTGACTAATACGCGAAAAGATACTGTTTCCGAATGTGACAGATCACCCATATCTAGCGGCTCTCTTGCACCCAAACTATTGACCCTACCGAAATCATATCTATTCCATTGGAAGCGTCTATACGCCTCAACATACACCTGAGCTTCACCCGGTAATCCCAATCCGTCTAAATCAATATCCGCCCTGAAAGAATCTAATCTTTCTCTCTTCTTTATGACTTTGATATCGATTTGCCCTTTTGGTATTCTTTTTTTCCGGGTGTGATTTATGGTTCTTTTCATAGTTACCCCCTCATATTCTTACGATAAGATCACGGCTTACATCGAAGCCGGTGACTTTCATATACGAATCATGTTTGAATACGCGAAATTCTAATTCATTTTCATCTTTATCTAATACGTCCACTCCATCTTTGTCTATATTGAGTTCACTGAAGGTGAAGTCAAACGGTTCATATTGATTGAAAGGATTGCCTCTGTGGATATCATAAGCCGCTCTCAGAGTCCTAGTAACAGGAAGTTCATCTTCATCCCCTGTATATTTTATTTTAAAACCACCGTCAATCCTTCTGATAGAAAAGTCAACAGTCGAAGATTCGGGAGGTGTATCAGGGCCAGGGGAAGGATCTGTCTCCTCTCCTTCCTTATCATCTTCAACAGACTCGGGTTCGTTATCACTCTCACCGGGATCTGAAGGTGTATCATGAGAGGAAGGATTATCTGATTGGACGTTCATACTTTCTCCTCCAACAACGGAAAAGAAGTCTTGTAAAAGACCTTCATAACTCTCTTTTTTTGATTCGATCAAAAGACCAACTATTCTTTTCATCGAATTCCGTATGTACCTTATAGGGTTAGTGGCTTTTTCGTATTTCTCCTGAAATCCTTCAGTTTGTTCGTTCCAGTGAGTGTGTGCAGGCACTTCGGCATCTGCTAAAAAGGGAGAGACCACGTCATCGTTTTCAACCACTAACAGCCCACGTACTGGCCGTCTTCCTAATCGGTTATACCGCTTTGACTCTTCGGGCAACCGGATGCCCGATCGGATGTAATGTTCTTCAGAGCCAGACATCTCATCAGGATTGTATTTCTTGAGAAACAGGAAGAAATCACCATATCTGTATTTATCTTCAGACTTCTTTTTTATACAAACCGGTAAGGATAGAGTGATTGGTCGATTCGAATTGAACTTTTTTGAGATATCTTCGAACAGATCCTCATTGATATCATCTTTGCTTATGGTCCAATTCTCTCCTAATTTATCAGGGAGCCGTGTTATCTCGCCGTTTTCGATGTCCTTGATTCCGTTGATTACCAGTTTGAGGAATTCATCTACATCTTTATTTTCCCATTCTGTGCCGTCCCAATCAATACGTTTCGCTTTTTTTCTGAAGTTTTTCCTGTTTAAATCAGTTCTAATACCATCTTTAAACCCCTGAATACTCACAACTAAATTATCTCTCAAAATAGGGTAGAAGTAATGAATCATTACTGACTTCAGTAAAGAGTCATGGTTGATGTTTGATATAGGATATGGAATCACCAAAGAAAGACCAGAGGAAGTTTTTCTTTTCAAGGAAAACTCCTTTTTTAGTCCATTCAGGAGGTTTTCATCCGTGACAGGATCGTCATTCTCATCCCTGAAGAACCCATAATGCGTGTATCTTTTTTCACCTATGTTGTGAGGTTTGAGTGCAGATTTACCCATGAGATATTCTTTACCATCGTCTCTTATTGTCAATCCCCAGAACGTATTTATCTTTGAAACCATGAAGAATGTATGCTTACCCAAACCCCATCGACCGCCTTTTTCCTTTTGTTTTTCTGACATTCCATCTCTGAGCCAAAAACTCAGGAAATGTTCATTTTTCTGACTTTTAGAAAAGTTCCTAGAGGTAGGTCCAGTCAAGCCGGTCGTACCAAAATCTTCTATTGTTAGAAAAGGCACAAGATGATCTGCCGAACCCCATCCTGACGGCAAAATATCCCATGCATCCAAATGAGGGCCAAGGTCTTCAACATAGTCATAGATTTCACCAAGAGGAGCTTTATCAAAAGAGAACAACACCTTCACCTTATCTGAACCATCCCTTTTTGCGTCTAAGGAATTCTGGATAACCTCTCTAACAAATGCTTCAGGTTTAGGCGTGTCCCTAAAAAATTCCTGATGATGTGGTCTTTGTTCAAGATCTCTTTCACCTATTTCGTTAAACTTCCATCGCGCCATCTCATTTCACCCTATTTTACGATTGATTAGCGTTAATATCATTATTACCCATCCTCATTTTCAGTTTTTGCAGGGAGCGCGTGTGTTCTTCATTTTCTTAGATATTCGTTCTACTATGATCCACCTAGAGCCTTTTCTAAGTATATTTTGTATATTTCCCGGTCGCTCCAGGCGAGGTATCAATTAATAGTTATTTATTACTTACGTATAAAAACTAGTTGGCACTGCAATTTTAATCCAAATCACAATAAAACTCTTAACTAAGGTTCAATAATTTTTTATAGTGCGTAATCAATACATAGATAATGACATGTCACTTAGGTGTTTTATCTTAATCTTAGTACATGTTTAGAAATTTTTTTCCTATGACTTTTCACTAGACATTTGAGCACCTCTGAAGTTGATTCTGTAAATGTTATTAATTCTCTACTTACATATTTGCAGAATGAAGAAATAAGAAGTAAATAAAATATGAAATCATGATTTAGAGTAATTTATAAATAAATGAGTCATTTTTATAATTATACAAGGTGAATAATTTGACATATTGTCCTGAATGCGGAAG
>PWEN01000030.1 GCA_003553505.1 Candidatus Nealsoniibacteriota bacterium
TGCGGGTCCTACTCCTGGCAACTTTTTTATTTTTTCTTCGCTCATTTTACCACATCTCTCACTGCGAGGACCTTTATTAAATTTCCTCAAAGGGGTCAGTGAAAGTAATGATATATTCAAATATCAAGTATCAATCTAATTTCACCTTCAGGATCTACGGTGAGTTCATGATATGAAACCGCCTTCACTTCACCTTCGATCTCATGTTTTTCTAAATTTATCCTTTCGCCTTTGATCTTCGCGGTCAATATTATCATATCATTTTCTTTTATTTCAACGTCAAATCCTACGTAAAATTCTTCATGGACTTCGTGTAGATATATAAGTTCTGAAAGAAAATTGACCAGCAAACTCTCAAGATTATCGGCTTCGATCTTGACACTTCTTTCAACTTTCTTCTCGATGTCAGAAATGTCGGTCATTATACTGAACATGCCTTTGGCAGCGTCCTCAAAAGCTTCTTCTATATCTTCTCCAAAAGAATGTATACCTACATCAGCGGTATGGTCTATCTGTTCGAAACCGATCTTTATCACCTTATAGTGAGGAGTTCAGTATCTAATTTTTCATAATATTTTTTTGCCATCTTTAGGTCATCGAACACCAGCATAGTAATCTCATTAACATTGCATATCTCAGCTTCTTTTAGGTGTCCTCCTATCACACTATGGTCTTCATCGGCTAATTCAGCATGCATATGCATACTGCCGTCTGCAGTTATACTTCCATTTACCGATACTAACTCCATAGGTTTTTTGTATTCTTTGAATTCGTATTCCCCACTCTCCATGTTATAATAACCTAACTTAAAATTCCTCAACATCCCTATCCCAGTGACTAAAACACCACATTCCTGGTCGATCTCCGTCATTATTTTCTCTAGAGATCCAAAAAAATCTTCCCCATCATCTAATTTAGCCACAAGAACTTGATTTTCAATTCCGTATTCCATATTATCTCCTGTACCAATCATGCACTATATACTTATAAATGATTGGGAAATTCAAGACAGGTTAAGAATCTAGATATTTTAGACTTCTACAGTGATATCTAGTTTCTCCGCTAGTTCTTTGTATCTATTCCTAACAGTCACTTCAGTTACATCTGCAACGTCAGCTATTTTTATCTGAGTTCTTCTATCTCCGACTTTTATTCCTGCGATATATATCGCAGCGGCAGCTAAACCCGTTGGACCTTTACCGGAGAGAAGTTCTTCTTCTTCGGCTTTGTTGAGGATCTCTTCGGCTAATCTCTTGACATCGCCACCTAGTTTGAGTTCGTTACAGAATTTCTGAAGGTAGTTCTGCGGCTTCGTAGGTTCGAGCTTCATTTTCAATTCCCATTTGAGGAACCTGTAGGTTCTTCCTATCTCTTTTCTATCAAATTTCGTGACCTCTGCAAATTCATCAAGGGTTCTTGGGATCCCGAGTTCTCTGCATGCGGTATAAAGAACGGCCGTAGCTACAATTTTAACGCTCCTACCTCGAATCAGGTTCTTCTCTACAGCTTTTCTGTAGATTGAAGCTGATCGTTCCTTTACATGTTTGGGAAGACCCATAGCCGAAGCCAAACGTTTTATTTCACTTAGAGCAGAAACTAGTGTACTTTCCCTCGCCCCAGAGACTCGACTCCTGCGCTGCCATTTTCTGAGACGATACATCTGAGCTTTTTTGCTACTGGATAGGCTTCTACCCTGAGAATCTCTATTACTTTCATCGATCTTGGTAGATAAACCTCTGTCGTGCATCATCTCAGTCATTGCAGGACCGGCTCTAGCCCGGCTTTGCTCCTGTTGCATATCGAAGGCTCGCCATTCTGGACCTTGATCTATATATTGATCATCAATAACTAAGCCACATTTTTCGCAGATCAATTCACCTCTATCGTAATCTTGAGCCAACTGAGAGCTTCCACATTCTGGACACTCTGTGACCTTTTCTATTACAGGTTTATCTTTTCCTTTTGTTCTAGCTTCAGCAGACATACATTACACCTCAAATATTTTTAATGTTGAGAGGATAAGTAGGGATTGAATAAGCAATCCCAAAAATCAGGTTCCTACTTTGCAGTAAGCTCCCACCTATCCTAAATATCCATCTTGTACTTCTATAAATACTTGTTCGTTCGTGGTATTTAAATGTTTTGTTAGTTTTCACATCATAATGATATATATCCAAGATAAATCAGAGTAGTTATGATGGAAAATCTAAATGTAGCAGAAAGAGTTATCACGAGCCACACCCTCTTCCATCCGAGTCCTAATAACCTCCCAACAAGTGTCATCACGTTTGGACCAGAACCATAAATAGGTAAGAACATCAGCCAAAATATACTTAGATATCCTATTTTTTCCACCATATCTCTTTTTTCGATGATCTCTACGGCTTTATTTCTAAGGCGGTTCATATAAGAGCCAAGATAGGGTATTTTTTCTAAAATAGGATAATTAGCGCTAACGATCAAAGAACTCTGTGAAGAGATGAATACCAATAATATTACAACATTAACAGGGCGCATGCCAAAAGCTAATGCTATGGCGGGAGAGACTATCCAACCAACACCCAACGCAAAATAAAAAGCCATGAAAACTCTGAAGGCAGGAATATAAAGATCAGGGCCTAAAGAATAAATAAAAACAATTGTAAAGATAGCAGGCATTATCGAGATGTAAAATCTTGTTAGTGGATCTTTAGTCAATATATTATTATCGTCACAACCCAAATTCAAATTTCAGACTCCCACGCATTGAGATACTTCAAAACATTGACTTGGACTTGATAGAATCTATAAGCGGAGGTGAAAGATAGTTGATAAATTCGATAAGGCCCCAATAGAGGGACGTGGGCATTATTCAAAAAGTATGAGATTACATCCTCATCTCCATAAGATTCAAGGATGAAATCTATAAGCTCTTGGTCATCAAGGCCTATTTCGCTCTCTTCCTCGAATGCGCCCATCATTGAAAGAGCCATCTGTTCCAAGTCCTTCATTTTCTTTTCTAGTAGGGATAGTTCTTCATGATATTCTATCTCGAAGTCTATCCAGTATATCTCACCATCTTCAGATACCAAACAGTTCTGAGTGTTAGGTTCCCCGTGATAAAGATCCCTCTTATGTATATCATTCAATCCTTTAGAGATCATCTTTATCAAGTCTAGCTTTTCTTCATCACATATTTCAGCGGAGGAGAGTAGGTCATAGGCGACTTCACCATCGATCTTTTCCATCAAGATGGCGTTTTCATGAACTGTATCGTCTATCTCAAAATTAGGATTTATGGTCTTTAAATACTCTTTTTCACGAAGTCGCCATCTTTCATTATCGAGTATCTTTCTAGAACCAGTACTAGACAATAATCTAGAAAGGTTGCTCAAGATACCATTGAGATAGAACAAAGGAGGTCTTATCTTTACAAGATGGCTAGTACCACCTTCACCGTCTTTTATTTCTTTTATAACACTGCTGAAATGGCCGTAACTGTTGTTATTTTCCTTGTTGAAAAAGGTACTTTCGAATGTGCTCTCATCTATCTTTTGTGCCAGGTCGGCATATATCTTTTCCTTTGTATCCTTTTTAGTGCCCAAGAGCCCCACCTTTCTCGACCTATTATTAAAAGTTGGTGTAATATAGTTTTTGCCGTATTTCCAACAACCTTTAAAAAGAACCACATATTTAACTGAACTATCAGTAAACAAGAAATCATCATCCAGAGGAAAAAGATGTTTAAAAAAGGCCAAGAATGGTACAGAGAGGAAGAAATCGCAGATAGTTATGACGACAGCAGATTTACCGGTGGTGGAAAAGTTCTAGATTTTCGAGAAAAAGAGATGCTTTTATCACTGGTCGATCCCAAGGATAAAAATATATTGGATATCGCTTCCGGCACCGGAAGATTTGCAGAACTCCTTTCCAACGAAGGAGCAAGGGTCATAGGATTAGACGCTAGTAAAGAGATGTTGATGCACAATAAGGTAGAATGCGTTCAAGGAGATGCCTTGAATCTTCCGTTCAAAGACAAAAGTTTCGATGTAACTACAAGTATGAGGTTTTTTCATCTCCTGGAAACTGAAGATATCGAAGATTTCATAACCGAGGTCGAAAGAGTCACTAGTGAAAAATTTGTTTTCGAGACTTTACATCCATTTAGCCTACGTTTGACATACCAATGGATGCTCCCCCAAGATAGTAGCCTATATTCAAATTCTTTACTCAAGAAAAAATTTGATGATATCTCTGTGGTTAAAAAAGCGAACTATCACGAGAAATTCATAATCCCTTACGGGATATATCAGATATTACCATATGATATAGGTAAGAGCTTGAATAGATTTGACGAAAGATTTTCTGAGAAGCAAGGATGGCTTACTTCTACCGTGTATTGGGAGCTGCACTTTTAGAACTAGGTTTATTTATAATTTCTAGATATAAAATCGAATGAGGGGAAACTGCGTTATTTTTATATAGAACCTCTGAGTACTTTTAAATACAGATGAATAGACTCCAACTAATTGAGGATGTAAGGGAGGTACTTTCTAAATCAGGATTCTATCTTTCAAAGAGAGAATATCAAGAAAGTATGCCTTTCGATATCATAGCAAGAAAAGATGATTTACTGTTCGTGATAAATGTACTAGTGAACGCAGATAGCTCTAGGGTTAAAGATGCTCAGCAGTTGAGGATCTTGAAGGAAGCTATCGATGCTTCGCCTTTATTCATAGCTTACGTTGGAGGACAGAGAAAATTAAGACAAGGTGTCGTCTATTCTCGGAAAGGCATACCATTGATCAGCCCCGAAACTTTCAAAGATATGATAATCGAGGGTGTACCACCATATGTTTTTTCAGCTCCTGGTGGTCTTTACGTCAAGATGGATTCAGACCTGTTAAGTAAGGCTAGAAAAGAAGAAAAGATACCTCTTAGTAAATTGGCGGATATAGCCGGGGTTTCACGTAAATCAATCCAAAAATATGAAGAAGGTATGGGAGCTGACCTTGATGTCGCGTTAAAACTGCAAGAGTTCCTAGGTGAAGATCTTATCATGCCAATAAATCCCTTCGAAAGGGAGACTTGCGAAGAAGATTTCGACTTAACTTTAGATCAATATTCAGGATTCAAAAGAGTCATATTCGAATCTCTACTCTCTATGGGATATAGGATTCTTCCTACCTGTGAATGCCCATTCGAAGCTGTTACCGAAGACGAGGAGAGAGTATTTCTAAGCGGAGTGGGAGCTCAAGAGGATAAAAACCTTAAGAAAAAAGCAAAGATCGTTTCTAATCTATCAGATGTCACTGAGAAGGACCCAGTTATCTTCCTTCATAAAAAATCAAGGAGAATAAACATCGAAGGGATCCCTCTCATAGAAGAAAAAGAATTGATCAATATTAAAGATAAATCTGAAGTCTCTGAACTCGTGACTGAAAGGAAAGGTAAGGGTTGAAGATGTCTTCTTTTAGTGAATATCAATTCGAAATCCAAGGTTCGAAGATATACCTTTTTGGAATAGTCAAAGGCTTAGTGAGCGAAGCTGAAAGGTTAGAGGACATATTGGAAGATATTGTGTTTGAAGTAGGAGCATTGCCGATATCTGATGAAGAAATTAAAGGTCTAAAAGAATTCATGAACAACGAAGACTTAGAGATCGAAGTGGAACCATCAAAACCAGAAAAGGCATATGCACAAAAACTGAGCAGATTCGGTGAAGTGAGCATGCCTCCCCCCTCGTTTACGGCGTTCATCAAATATTGTTCGGAACATGATATCGAAGTAGAAGCAATAGATATGGATGAAGAACATTATACCATGGCTTACTGTGACCATGTGACTGGTTTTCAGTGGATAAGACAATCCATAAGGGAAAAAGGATTATTTGGAAAAGAAATAGACGCGGACGATCCTAAAGATTTCGTAAAAAAGTGGGATGCTTTTATCAACAAACTAAAAGGGTTTCAAAAATTGGAAGCTTATAGGGAAAAAGTCATGGCTAAAAATATACAACGCCTGGCCAAAAGAGGAGATTTGGTCGTGATCATAGAAGAGGAACGGATAGATGGTGTTAGAAAAAGACTGAAGAACGTATCCGACAAAAATAAAAATAGATCCTAACTAGTAGTTATTCTTGAATTCGTTCTTGCGTCATCGTTTTATATTAGGTTGTTTTAAGATTGAAATGAGTGAGAGTTAAGATGGACTTTGAAAACTCAACAGGTAAAATCATCAAGGATCAAGAAAAGCTTTCCTTCGACTTTGTGCCTGATGATCTTCCTAGTCGTGAAGAGGAGATGAAAAAGCTCTTCGGGCTTTTTCGAGGCATAGTTTCATCTAACGTTTCTCAAAACGTCTTTCTTTACGGTCCAGTGGGTACTGGAAAGACCGTGACAGCTAAAAGGTTCTGTATGGATTTTCAAGAATGGGCTAGTAAAAAAGATCAAAATCTAGATCATGTTTTCGTGAACTGCAGAAAGAGAAAAACAAATAGTTCAGCTATGTGGAAGATCGTACACAAATTCGATAAGGGCTTTCCTGATAGAGGATTTTCGGTAGAAGAGATGATAA
>PWEN01000070.1 GCA_003553505.1 Candidatus Nealsoniibacteriota bacterium
CGCAGCCGGGAGGAAGCGAACTGAGGCTGCAGTGGGATTATATGCTTAACCGCAACGTGATCAGCGCCATGACCACATCGACCTTCGAGGCATGGCAGGATTCACTCGGAATTTTTGATATAAAGACGGTGACGGATGCGAAGCTGGTGGGTGAAGATGGTTTAGATATCACGGACTGGGCGAGCGTCCACACGTCGAGCTACAAAGGTTATAGATACATAGATGCGAAGTTCACTGAAGCGGAATGGTTAGGAAACAGTAAGGACTTGAATCCGGATAGAGTGGTCCTGAGAAACGAGGTAGGACATACTAAGGTGATGAAGCTGCCGAACTTCTACAAGTATGGGATATGGGCGCTGGACCCTGACCCGTGGAACACGGGAGAAGCCCAGGAAGAGTTCAACATATTCGGGAATCTCGGGATAATAGAAGATCACTACGAGAACGAGATCCTTGACGGATACTTCATCCTCGGCGATATTTCGGGAGGTCTCGGAGATCCGGAAGCGGGCGGAGGTCTTTTAGGAGATCCGAGAGGCGAGGAATACATAGATCCTCCAGGAGGCAGCGAGTAAAATGGGAAAGACAGGACGATTGATAAAGGAAAAGGAATGGCCGTTTCAGGCTGACTGGTATTCGATGCTGTTCTCGATAGCCGGTACCGGCTTTGTACTCGAGAGAGACAACGAGTGCGCGCCGGTGACGACGCAGGATCCGAGGACGGTAGAGGTGAAGTCCGGATACGTGATATCTCCAACCGGAACGGTGAGATATTTCCCGGGAAATACCGTCGAACATGACACGAACACCGGCAAATATCCTCGGCTGGACCTGCTTTACCTGCGAGTGGACCCTGACGATTCAACTAAGATGGAGCTGGTGATGGAGAAAGGAACACCGGCAGAGAGGCCGAAGGCGCCTCAGCTGCCTCACCCCGACACGGAAGAAGTGGTACCGGTAGCGGTAGTCGGCTTTCAAGAATACATGGATCAGATACACGACCTTTTCGACGCAAGGAGCGTTATGGATTCGGAACATCACCACGGGGCAGGCGACGCCCTGCAGCTGGACGGAATGAACGCTGAGATGAGCGTAAAAACAGACGGCACGACGATAACGACACAGGACGGACAGCTAGAAGTAGTAAGAAGTGGTATCGGCCCGGGAGACCTAAATATCAATTGGGAGAAAGGCCTCGAAGAGAATACGAGTGGTGGAATCAGAGTAAAGAAAGGATACGGATTGAGGTTTGATCATGCGGAGAGTGTAGCCGTAGAGGACGGGGAATTATGGTTCGACGCTGCAACCGTCAGCGGAGACGCCCTGACGGAGGACAGCGGCACCGGACAGCTTAAAGCTGACGTCAAGAACGGAGTAGCAACAGGATCCTCCGGGATAATGATTAACGCCGGGGACGGATTCACCTTCGATTCGGGACAGCTCAAGGTAGACCTTGTATCAGGTGGAGGTCTGAAGTTAGATGCAGACGGAAAAGTCTACGTCGATGCTAACGATTTTGTGGCCGGAAACGGCCTCGGAGTATCGAGCGGTAACATAGTAGTCACCCCCGGGACAGGAGTCAGGATAGATACTGATCTACGGACCGACGAGAACGACGGTCTGAGAGTGTGGAACGAACAGCTGGAGATTTACCCGGGCTTCGGAATAGAGTTCAACGCCAGCGGTGAAGTACGGCTGGACAACAACGACCTTGTCAGTGATCTTGCAGGTAACGGCCTCGGAACCGGCGATGGAATCCTCACGGTAGGGGCTTCCGACGGGCTCGCGATAAACAGCGGACAGCTCGAAGTGGACGGAGGGTCCGGAATAACGGTAGGATCCGGAGGCGTCAGGCTCAATACCGACGGCACGACGACAGGAACGCCGAACGGAGCTCTCAAGGTTTTAGCCCCAGGAATAGCAGGTAACGGCTTGGTGGATGCGAAGCCGGTAGTCACTTTGGAGATGTACAGTGGATCAGGAGGAACTACCGACCCTTCAGAAGGATTCCACGAATACGCTCCTGGAACCGACGTAGAGATAACCGCATATCCGGGTGCTGACTATGAGTTCAGTTCATGGGGTGGAGATATATCCTCCACAAACAATCCCGAGACAATAACGATAAATTCGGATATGTACGTCGAGGCCTACTTCGAGCCGGCAGGGATCGAGAGCACCACTTCGACCGAGGAAACGATAACATCGACCGACACGGACGACCTGCTTCACGTGGACCTGGGAGACGGAATGACGACCATAAGCGAGAAGCTGAATATAGATGCAGGGTTAGGAGTCTCGGCACCATCAGGAGGCCTTCTATCTATCGACAGGAGCGAGCTGTACGGAAGTACGATATCCACCTACACGGATGGCGATGGGATTGTGAGAGGGGAAACGGACTTTTTTCCTCACGCCTTCGAAAAGATAGAGTACGTCACCGGATCAACTATTGATGCAGGAGATCCAACTAATTACGATCATATCTCAGTTCCCCGGGAAAATGAAGGCGATGATATTTGGGTATTCGTCGGTATGTTGAGAGGGAATTACGACAGCTATCAGAACGAGCTCGAAGTGATCTACGAGCAGGGATCGACGAATCAGGACTGGTGGAGTACAGTACGTCTTGAGAACGTGGGAGGGCAGGACGGAACCGAGGAAGGAAAGATAGATATCCGGTACCTGGCGCTGACGCCAAAATTCTAAATGATCAGGAGATGAAAAGATGACAGAGCTGTTAGGAAGGACGATAGACGAAGGCGAGACCGTGCACGGAGCCGACTGGAACTCGCTGTGGTGGAGTGCAGTGGGAGCTGGCACTGTAGTTCCCACCGGCGATATGTGTAAGCCGGAGATAGCGGCGATTGAAGGTGGCTATCAGCGGGGAGTCAGAGTTAGAAGCGGTAGAGTGCTCTACAAAGGGAATGTCTACAGCGTGCAGGAACAAGAGCTCGGCTTGATGAATAACCTCGGGAATGAAAAGAGATACGATATCGTCTATCTGAAATACCTTGATAGCGAGAATGAAGTGGTCCCCGACGTGAAGATAGGAGAACCTACGAGTGAAGAGGCCTTTCACCCTGCTCTAAGAGAGGAAAATGCGGACATAGTGGCCGCAATAGCTGTAGTTTTCCTTGAGAAAGATGCGACGGAGATCACACAGCTCAAGGACGTCAGAAGCATCCCGAACGCAGATCACTTACACCGTGATGGTTTAGGACTTTATCTTGACGATAATTATCAGATGAACGTATATCCTGACGAGGAAACCGTGCTGATCGAGAACGACCAGCTGACGTTGGGAACACTCGGAGGACAAGAGCTGGATCTGGAAGCTGGAGAAGGGATAGAGTACGAAGAGATCTACGATGATGAAACGGAGGAATACACCTTCATCTACAGGGCAGATATCGGTAACGGCCTTGGCATAGGAGGAAATAACGAAGTCTTGGTGACACCTTCGGAGGTCACCGGGGACGGCCTCGAAGTACGAACAGTAGATACTCAAGACAAGATCCACCTGGTCGATGGAGACGGCTTGAAGATAGACAGCGGACAGCTGGCAGCAAGAGTAGGACAGGGAACGCAGATATCGAGCGGAAAGCTGGCTGCGGACGTCATAGCCGGCCGTGGAGCTGCGGTATCATCCTCCGGTCTGTCAGTAGTACCTTCGGATTTAGCCGGCTCCGGCCTTGGAACCAACTCGGGAAACATAGAAGTGAACGCCGGAAACGGCTTACAGCTGAATGGAGATCTGCTTGAAGTGAACAGAGGCGAGGGAATCACGGACCTGAACGGACAGATAATCCTCGACCTACAGAGTGGTGGAGGCCTCGGATTAGACGGCAATAAGGCCCTGATAGCCGATGCTGACGTAGTGGCTGATGCAGGAAGTGGGCTCTACAACGATTCAAACACTTCGGAATTTCACGTCGGAAGTGGAGACGGTTTGACGACCTCTTCTACAGCTGTAAATGTGGATGCTGGAGATGGAGTGAGGATTAACAACGGCCTCTTCGAGGCATACGTGGATCCTTACGGTGGAGTTGGCCTTGGCTCGGACCTATATGTGAAGCCGAGCGACATAGCGGGCCCTGGTCTTTCTGCCTCGAACGGAGACCTACACGTGAACGCAGGCGCAGGAATGACGATAAGCAACGGAGCTGTGGTACCAGATCCTTTGAGCGGTGGAGGTCTAACAAGGAACGCTCAGCTCGAAGCTGTAGCTTCTGACCTCGCTGGAGGCTGGCGCAGCTTTACGAAAGCTGAGAACGAAGAGATAGAGATAGCTCCCGAGGATCTATTCAACAAGATCGGGGAAACGACGGTGACCGTAGATACGACAGGGCAGGTGAGAGGGATATGGTTCTACGACTACAACACGAGATATCCAATAGTTATGGGAATAGCTTTCATGAATCAAGTAGATGATCTAACAAAAGGAGTCCAGGTGAAGAAGGTGATGAAGGACAGGAACGCAACTTCCGGGTCTTCAGATAACGACTTTTTCTGCGGAGTGGAGTGTATCGGAGGTATAAACGATACCCCGGGATCAGCGGATATAAAGATATCAGTTTACGAAGTCAGGATAGATCACAGCTGGGGTTATGTTTACTGAGGGATAAAAAATGGGAACGATAGGAAGAATGGTAGAAGAAGGCGACTGGGCTCACAGCGCAGATCTGTACTCTATGTGGTTCGGAGCTATCGGGTCCGGATACATAATGCCTACAGGCAATCTGTGCGAACCCTCGATCACGGGAACAACAGAAGTGACGATAGCAAGCGGAAGGGTCTGCTTCGGGCTCCCGACGACTATAGATTACTCAGGCGAAGCTATAGCTCTCGACAGCGGAAGCGAATTCCCGCGGTACGACCTGATCTACCTCGTGAACAACAGCGGAAGCGTAGCAGCGGAGGTTTCGAAAGGTAGCAACCTCACGCTGCCGACTATCCCGGGCCCTTCTACACAAAAGACGGTGCCGGTAGCGGTGATCTATTGGGATGAAAACGGAGAGCTGGCAGAGCTCAAGGACGTAAGAACTGTGATGGACGAACAACACGCCCATACCGATGGAGATGGGCTGATGCTGGACAGCTATAACGCAGAGATGAACGTGGATGCCGATGAAGCGACCATGACTGTGCAGAACTACAACGTAGAAGTGGACGAAGTGCAGATTCCCTCTTCTATACTGCATGAAGGTTTGTGGCTGGAAAACGACAGAGTGATGAACGTAGATGCAGGCGCAGGGCTTGGTATAAATCAGGTGACGGATTCGGAAGGAAACGTGATAGAAGAGCTGCTATTCCTGGATCCTGCGCAGATAGCAGCCGATGGTCTTACAGCTGCTAACGGTAACTTGCACGCTGACTTGGGAGACGGGATCCAGCTGGTTTCGGGAAGGGTGACGGTGGACGATGCCGGAGGCGTGATCCTTAGAGGAACGACACCGGACCGGCAGATAGATCTTTATCATCAGCAGTACGGAGGGGTTTACTTCGAGAACGATAGAGTGATCATACAGGCAGATGATTTCGACGGTGCCGGACTTTCGGGAACTAACGAACTGCTGAATGTGAGAGACGGATACGGAATATCCGCAGGAACTGACGTGAACTTGGATGTAGGCAGAGGCCTATCGGTAGGAACACAACTGAACGTGAAAAGGGAAACAGGTGGAGGAATAGAGCTGGATGGAAACAACAAGCTATACGGTGAGGCGCAGGGAATAGCAGGAAGTGGTCTATCAATATCGAGTGGAGTAGTGAACTTAAACGCCGGTTACGGGATAGCTGTATCAACGGATACGACGCATATGGACCTCGAATCCGGTGGAGGACTGCAGATAAACAGCGGTCAAGTCGAGGTCAATAGAGGCACCGGCATAAAGGTGGGAGCTGACTACGGCCGGCTCCAGGTAGATCCGGCAGGGATAGCCGGCTTAGGACTGAAAGCGGCAAGTGGAGAGCTGGCCTTAGATGTAGATGGAGGACTTGAAGTATCATCAGACCAGGTGAACGTGAACTCGGACGGAAGCATAACAACTAACGGAGGACAGCTGGAAGTGGTACCGTCTCAGCTAGTGGACGATTCAACGCTGATAGCTTTCGACGGCGAAGTCCAACTGGATCCAAAACCAGATTTTTTTGAACTGCTGGTAGATGAGGAGTTCACCCTTAGCCCGGGCGAGGAACACGTGATCACCTGCGCTGATACCATGGTGATGGTCTCGATAAACGCAGAGGGGCAAACAGCGACGAACGAAGGCGCATACAGATGGTATTTTCAAGAGACACAGAACTATGACAGCGATGCGATGGAAGTAGTCGTAAAGTCCGTATTATCGAACAACGAAACGATAAACTTGAGAGCCCGGCTCTATTGGATAAAGTGGGCTGCCTGGATGGAGTGAAAA
>PWEN01000032.1 GCA_003553505.1 Candidatus Nealsoniibacteriota bacterium
GAATATCCCCGCCATCCGGCCCTGCAGGAGGAGTTCAGGGAGATCTGCCTGCAGTGATCTGGTGATGTCCGGGGAAAGGTTTGTGATGTTTTTTGCAAATGGGACAGGATTACGCCAATCAATCGAGAATAAATATTAAATAGGTCCAATCTCTTATATAATCGACCGCTTTTTCATATAAAAAATTATTTTTGATCTGAATCTGAAAAGTAAACTTAAGTAAAACGATCTGATCAACACCACACTAGAGAAAGCAGATCCAAAATCACGGAAATAATTCTTCCAGAAATAATGCTTCAAGAGGAGTAAACTATGGAATTTCAGCCTTTTGTTATAGCAATGTTTCATGTTGCGCTGCTGTCTGTTTTTCTAGGAATTGGTAAATTGGTTCGCCTTCGATTTCAGCTTCTGCAAAAGTTTTTAATCCCTGCGTCTGTTATAGGGGGACTGATTGCAATTTTGGTTAGTCCGTTTACATGGGCAAATCATCTTTCATACCCTCAAATTGTTCAAGATATATATGGTAATTTTGGAGAAATATCGATTTTTTTGCTTAACTTTGTTTTTGCTGGTATGTTCATAGGCCGCAAAATCCCTAATTTACGGCGTTCATTCCGTAAAGCTGGTCCTCAGATTATCCATGGTCAGCTTCTTTCCTGGGGGCAGCTTATGCTTCCCAGTCTGGCAATGGTTCTTATAATCGATAGATTTTATGATTTACCCGATGCTTTTGGGACCCTTATTCCTATAGGTTTTGATGGAGGGGCCACGGTAGCTGTCGGTTATACTTCCACTTTTCAGGAATTGGGATGGTATCCTGAGGGGGTTCAGTTAGCAATCGCTGCAGGAGTTGTGGGGATTCTAGGAGGATGTATTTTGGGGATAGTGGTGATTAACTGGCTGGTACGCAGAGAGCAGACAGAAGTTGCCCAGTCTCCTGATGACATTCCTGATCATATACGCCGTGGTCTTTTTCGAGAAGGGGATTTTGAGGAAGCTGGAAAACTCACAGTTGTTCCACAGGCGATAGAACCGACTGCACTTTTGTTCTGTTTGTTTGGGGTTGCTATGATTGGAGGATGGGGAGTTGTTAGTGGTTTTAGTATGTTACCTGGGCTTATAGGTCGCTTTTTTGGTTTTGCTCCAATCTTTCCTTTTGCTATGCTTTTCGGTATGCTGTTGCAGGCAACCATAGATAAGCTGGGCTATGCCCATATTGTTGATCGTGGATTGGCAAAAAGGTTGCAGGGTTTAGCACTTGAATTTTGTATATTGTCTGTGTTTGCTTCTTTATATATCCCTCTTGTTCTTCAATCTTCAATACCCTTAGGTATTATTGTTATTCTCGGGGTCTCCTGGACACTTTTTATTGCCCTGTCTGTTGCTCCGATGATTATGCCCGATTATTGGGCTGAAAGGATGCTTATCGATTACGGACAGGCCATGGGCAATGTTCCTATCGGTATTTTGCTTTTACGAATTGTCGATCCTCAATTTGAAACCCCTGCACTTGAGTACTTTTCCTACAGGCATGCTTTTCATGCACCTGTTATGTTTACTATATTAGCTTTTGTACCGGTCATGGCCCATATGTGGGGGATTGAATTCATTTTTTTACTCAGTCTTGGAGCTATTCTCCTAAATTGCTTTATAGCATATTTGTTGGGTTATTGGGGACAGGGGCGATCTTTGTTTTCAAGATTATCCAGTACAGCAGGATATGAAACTGAAGATTAACCTCTGTATTCTCTGATCAACAAAATTTTGAATTCAGGTTTTAAGAAAATAGCATACTTCTCCTGAGTCTAGGGCCCTGCTGCCTGCGATCAGGGAGTTTGTAAGTTCTCCCGGGGCCCTGGTATGTCTAATTTTGGGCCTGTTTTTTATTTTGGCTGGATATTTATCATAAGTCCGGAGTTATTGCTCGTGACATATTCAAATTATTATCGGTTTCGTGTTCAATAATCACATTTCATATAATAACTCAGCTATATATGGGGGAGATAATATGTCAAAAAGAATTGGATCTGTGGCTGTAGTGATTGATGATCGTGAGGAGGCTGCCCCGCGGGTAAATGATATTCTCTCAAAATACAGCTATCTGATTATCGGGCGCATGGGAGGGCCCCGCCGGGAGAACAATATGGGGGTTATATCGCTTCTGGTAAAGGGCAGCACCGACGAAATTGGTGCCATTACCGGAGAACTTGGTTCGCTGGAAGAGGTTACTGTAAAATCCGCTCTTACCTCAAGGGAGGTGGAGGATTAAAATGAACAAAAAAACAACTGAACCGGAGAGTGCTCCCGGAAATCAGCCTGCCGTATCTGAAGAGCTGACCGGGCTTTTCCGGGAGGATCGCATCGAGTATATGCTGGCCCGGGGAGCAGAACTGGCCCGGGAAAAAGAAAAAGTTGAGAAGATAATTAAAGAGACGGAGGATCTAAAGGGGCTGGATCCCGTAAAAGCTGCAGCTCTGCTGCAGGTTGAAGATCAGGAGATGCTGGATTTAATGCTGAAGACAGCCCGAAAGATCAAGGAAACTATCTATGGCAAAAGACTGGTTCTATTCGCCCCTTTATATTTTGACAATATCTGCGATAACAGCTGTCTTTACTGTTCTTTCCGCCGGGAAAACGAGAAGGTCGAGCGCCGCAAGCTCTCTCAGAATGAAATCAGAGATGAAGTTGAAGCTCTTATCGAAAAAGGACACAAGCGGCTGCTGGTGCTCACAGGCGAGAGAGAGGAAGAGGACCTGACCTATCTGCTGGAGGGAATACGGACTGCCTATGACACTGAAACAGAGGAGGGGGAGATAAGGAGGATAAATGTCGAGATCGCTCCGCTATCGGCAGAGGGATTTGCGGAGCTCAATGAGCTGGGCATAGGCACCTACACCTGTTTTCAGGAAACCTACCACCGTCCGACCTACGAGAAACTGCATCCCTCCGGACCGAAATCGGATTATGATTGGCGCCTCGCGGTTATGGACAGGGCCATAGAAGGCGGAATAGATGATTATGGTATCGGAGCTCTTTTTGGCCTTTATGATTATCGATTTGAGGTGATCTCTCTTCTGCTTCATGCGGATTATCTCCAGGACAAATACGGTGTGGGGCCTCATACAATCTCCGTGCCGCGCCTGAATATGGCGGCGGGGGCACCACTCCAGGAGCCGCCGGCCCCGGTATCTGATTTTCAATTTAAAAAACTGGTTGCCGTCCTGCGGCTGGCAGTTCCCTACACCGGGATCATTTTGAGCACCCGGGAGGAAGAAAGCCTGAGGGATCAGCTTTTCCGCCACGGTGTTTCGCAGATCAGCGCCGGGTCACGCACGTCACCCGGTGGTTATGAGGAAGCCCGGCAGCGAGATGAAAAAAAAGAGCAGTTCTCACTGCATGATACCCGCCCCATGGCCGAAATAATTTACGAGCTGGCTGAAAAAAATTATCTCCCCAGCTTCTGTACAGCCTGTTATCGCAGAGGACGTACCGGGGAAGATTTTATGGAACTGGCCCGGCCGGGAAAAATTCAGAAGTACTGTAAACCCAATGCCATGATGACTTTTAAAGAATACCTGGAGGATTTTGCCGATGATGAACTGCAGAAACTCGGGGAAAACTGCCTGGAACATCATCTAAATGAAATTAAAGGAGATGACCCAGACCTGGCCGGTAATGTGAAGCAAAGATTAAATAAAATTGGCCGGAAAAAAAGAGACCTTTACCTGTAATTTTAAAATTTGTAGACCAGAATAAAGAGCGAGGTGAACTGACATGCTGGAAGACATAATTTGCTGTGAAGAAGACCTGAAGAATTTAAGTCTGGAGGATCTCACCCGTCTTCTGCAGCTTGAAGATGAAAAGAACATTAAAAGTTTATACCGACGGGCCTATCAGAAGAAGGCCGAAAAGGGGGGGAAAAAGGTATACTTTCGTGGTATCATTGAGTTCAGCAATCACTGCCAGAAAAACTGCTATTACTGTGGAATCAGGCGCGAAAACCCCGAGCTTACCAGGTTTGAGATGAGCAGAGAAGAGATTCTCGAATCGGCCCGCTGGGTGTATAATAATGGCTATGGATCGCTGGTTCTGCAGTCCGGAGAGATCCAGAGTGAAGAATATACTGACTATATCGAAGAGCTAATTCTCGATATAAAGGAGATAAGCGGAGGGGAGCTGGGTATAACCCTTTCTCTGGGAGAACAGGATGAAAAGACCTACCGCCGCTGGTTTCAGGCGGGGGCTCACCGCTATCTTCTGCGCATAGAAACATCAAGCTCCGAACTTTATAATGAACTGCACCCGGACAGCCACCAATTTCAGCGCAGACTCGAGTGCCTGAAAATCCTGCAGGAAATCGGTTACCAAACAGGGACAGGCGTAATGATCGGACTGCCAGGTCAAACTCCGGCAGATCTGGCCGCTGATCTGAAATTTTTTCAGAGCTATAGTATCGACATGATCGGAATGGGCCCTTATGTGCCTCATTCCGGCACTCCGCTTGCTTCCGGGGATAAAATACCAGCAGAACTGGGCCGGAGAAATCTGGATTTGAGCCTTAAAATGGTGAGCCTTTTGAGAATTTTGATGCCGGATGTGAATATTGCTGCTACAACCGCTATGCAGGCTCTTCATCCCCGGGGCCGTGAGAAAGCTTTGCAGGCGGGGGCGAACATTTTAATGCCTGTTGTTACTCCCCGGAAATACCGGGAGTATTATCAGCTTTATGAGAATAAGCCCTGTATAGATGAAAAAGCCGAGGACTGTCAGGGGTGCCTCAAACAAAGAGTAAAAAGTGTCGATGAAGAGATAGCTTACGGAGAATGGGGCGATCCTCCTCATTATTTCCGCCGGCTTGGCAGCAGGACAGCTGAACTGGGTGGTGAAATAGATGCAGAAAACGCCGCGGGCTAACAGGGTACACATTGCAATTTTAGGCCGAAGAAATGCAGGCAAATCAAGCCTGATAAATGCTCTGACAAATCAGGATTTAACGGTTGTTTCGGAAGTAGCCGGGACCACAACCGATCCGGTATATAAATCAATGGAACTTCTACCCTTAGGCCCGGTAACTATGATTGATACAGCCGGCATTGATGATTCGGGCGAATTGGGCAGACTAAGAGTAAAGAAAACAAAAGAAGTACTGGGCAGAACAGATTTAGCAGTTTTAGTGATTGATCCCTGCCAGGGGATAGATGAGGCTGAAAGAGATTTGCTGGCTGAAGTTCAGAAAAGAGAAATCCCGGTGGTTGGCGCGGTTAATAAAGTGGATCAGGTAGAAAGGGAAAAAATAGATAATATCAGCCAGGAGCTGGGCATCGATTTACAGCCGGTCAGTGCAACCGAGCAGAAAAATATTGAAGATCTGAAAAAAGAAATTGTATTTAAGGCACCGTCTGAGTTTGAAGAGCCGCATATCATTGGTGATTTAATCAAACCACAGCAGACAGCAGTGCTGGTCGTGCCGATTGACATGGCAGCTCCGAAAGGAAGACTGATTTTACCTCAGGTTCAAACAATTCGCGATGTGCTCGATAATGACGCCCGGGCAATGATCGTTAAGGAGCATGAACTAAAGGGGGCTTTAGACGGATTAAAGTCGGATCCTGAGATTATAGTTACTGATTCTCAGGGGTTTAAGGAAGTAGCTGCTGATGTTCCTGAAAGAATTCCTCTGACCGGTTTTTCGGTTTTATTTGCCCGCTATAAAGGAGATTTAGAGATTTATACGCGGGGGATTAAGGAGATAGATAGGTTGAAATCAGGAGATAGAGTTTTAATAGCCGAAGCCTGCACTCATCACCGGACGAGCGAGGATATAGGAACGGTTAAGATTCCTCGCTGGCTGAAAGAGTCAGCTGGATGCGAACTGGAGTTTGAACACGCGGCCGGACGCGAATTTCCCGACCAACTGCAGGCTTATGATTTAATTGTTCAATGTGGCGGCTGTATGGCCAATCGAAAAGAAATTCTATATCGGCTAAAAAAAGCCGATAGCCTGGGAATACCTGCTGTTAATTATGGTATGTTAATTGCTCATGTTCTTGGAATTTTGGACAGGGCTTTAGAGCCTTTTCCTCAGGCCAGGATGATCTGGAGCAGCTGAAAAGGGAGAAGAGGAAAAAGCGGGGCGGCTTTGCCCGGGGCCTGTATCTGCTGAGGGCGGAGGAATAGCCCGGCGGATATTAATTTATCAGGAATCAATTTAAAAAAAAACAATTAAACATTTTTCGATGGTTAAAGAGCCTGGATAGAGTAGGACCAGCCTTTTAGGGCTGGGACCTCTCGTCAAACTGCGCATACGGTTTTCCCGTAAACAGCTTTCCGCTATTGTTGCCCCTTTACAGGGAGTAAGTTATCGTCTCCGCGTC
>PWEN01000010.1 GCA_003553505.1 Candidatus Nealsoniibacteriota bacterium
CATGCGGCAACACCTACAGCAACAAGGAATACGGATAGAACAGTGCCTATTATTACACCTGTTCTTTTGGAGTTAAGCATATATTTATTTAATTAACTTTATTAACTGTAATCATTATATTATAATGGTCTCTATTGTGCAAGCACATACAGCTGATTCCACTATTTCTTCTATGCTTAACTCTTCTTCTTCTTTTGTTACCGCCTCTAGGCAGGCTTTCGTTTCCGGATGACGAGGAAGGAATCGCACGCAACAATCCTCCTCCGGAAGAATAGATATATCATAGGTTCCTATTCGTTTTGCGTTGTCAGTAATATCTTTTTTATCATCACCGATAAGAGGACGAAATACGGGAAGAGATACAGATGCATCCGTACAAACCAAGTTCTCTGCTGTTTGAGATGCCACTTGCCCCAAGCTCTCACCTGTTACAAGCGCTTTTGCTTTCTCTTTATGTGCTATCGATTGGGCTATCCTCATCATTATACGCCTGTACACGATCACACGCATATTCTCTTTTACAGAGAGAAGGATCTTGCTTTGTATCTCCGCAAAAGGCACAAGATAAAGAGTGCTTTTTCCTTGAATCTCGGAGAGCGTTTCCACTATACGACGCACTTTCTCTATCGACGCAGAAGAGGTCACGGGATAGGCATGAAAGTGCACAAAACAACTCTTCATGCCTCTTCTTGCCATCTTAAAAGAAGAAACAGGAGAATCTATGCCCCCCGAAAGCAGAGAGACACACTTTCCTCCCGTTCCTACCGGTAGTCCTCCTTCCCCTTCTATTTTTTGTGTGTAAATATAGGTTTCGCGAGGAGTTATCTCCACATGACAGTTTACTTGCGGATCATCAAGATTTACTTGCACAGACTTGCTTTTTAGAACCGCCGCCCCCAGGCGTGCTCCGGCCTCTTGCGATGAAAAAGGAAAAGATTTGTCAGAACGCACAACGGTCATACGAAAAGAGTCAAACTCCATACCGCTCATCAAAGATACCACCTTCTCCTCGATCTTTTCCATATCAGAAGAAGAACGTTCTACAAAAGAGAAGTTCGCAATTCCCGGCACCTTCTTTAGTACTTCCTCTGCTCTTTTGTCATCACAAAAAACAAGTATCCTCCCATGCAATAGCTCCACCCTTGCTTCCGGAAGAGCATTTTTAATATTAAAGACAAGCCGTTGCTCAAAATAGCGACGGTTCTTTCCTTTTAATCCTATTTCCGCGTAATGACAAAGTATGCAGTTCATTTTTCATTTAGTTCACGTAAGATACCGTCTACATCAATTCCGTACTTCTCTCCTATTTCACCGATGGTAATATGATCCATCTCTTGCTGTGCAAAGGCACAACCCAAACAAGGAACGTTGTACTTTGCAAGAATCTCCTCTCCTTTTTCATGACTAAGTATCTTTGCGAGTGTTGTATTTTTATTCATTATTTTATTATCCCTCCTCCAAGCAGTTTGTCGTCCCGGTAAAAAACAGCTGATTGACCGGGACATACGGCACGCTGAGAGACAGGGAAGGTTAAACTTTTATCGTGCAGCACCCCTTTGCATAGAGGAGCGTTATATCTTATCTTAACTCCCACCTCCGCAGGGAAGCTTACTTCTTCATGCATATTAACACTTTCAAGCTCCAAAGTGTTGCAGTAAAGGTCATTTTCGTCCTTGCTCACCACGACAGTGTTTCCTTCTTTTTTTATGACATAGAAAGGTCCTCCGGGAAGATCGAGTCCTTTTCTTTGCCCTATGGTGTAAAAGAACGCCCCCTCGTGACTTCCCAGAACATTTCCTTCTTTGTCTTTTATGCTTCCTTTTAAAGAGCCGATACTATCTTTTATAAATTGTAACATACTCTCACGCACAAAACACAACTCCTGCGAGTCGCTTGCCGGCTCTATCCCCACGCTTTGCACGACACGATATGCTTCGCTCTTACACATCTCTCCCAGAGGAAAAAGAGATCTTTTTATCTGCTCTTTTTTAAGCATCCAAAGAAAGTAGGACTGATCCTTGTCTTTTGCGATAAACAGAGAGTCATCCTTTTTTCTCACATAGTGTCCCGTAGCAAAAAAATCAAAGGAAGAAAGCTCCTTTAGGAGAGCACCAAACTTTATGTTCTTGTTGCAGACAGCGCAAGGATTGGGCGTAACACCCTTTTTTAGTCCTTCCGTGAAATGTTCCACCACTCTTTTCTTGAACTCCAAACGCAGATCAACCACATAAAAAGGAATGCCCATAGCAGAAGCAGCCTCACGTGCCTTTTCTTCTTGCTTCTCTGTCTTGTCAACAAACCTACCAAAAACACCGCTTACGTCCCATCCTTCTTTTAAGAGCAACAACGCCGCGGTGGAAGAATCTACTCCTCCGGAAAGTGCTACAGCCACCTTATTTCCCTTCATACTTCTTTACCGCCTCCTTCACTCCTTCAAGAGCAAGAGAGGCGCAGTGAACCTTAACGTGAGGAAGGTCTTTCAGTTTGTCCACCATCTCTTTTTCCGTGATAGAAACGGCCTCCTCCAGACTTTTTCCCGTTATCATCTCACAAACGACATCAGATGTAGCAATAGCGGCAGCGCATCCAAGAGTGCGAAAAGAAGCGCTCTCCACCTTTCCCTCTCTCACTTTTATGTAAACCTCCATCTCATCACCACAGCGAGGATTACCGACCAAACCCACCGCATCAGCATCTTTCATTTCCCCAAAATACTTAGGGCTCATAAAACGGTCCATTACTTCTTTGGAATAGTATTTACTCATCTTCCCGATATTTCTCTTAATCTTTTAATTATGGGAGGAAGTTTGGAGATAAGATGGTCCACCTCTTCCTCTGTTGTTTCGTTTCCCAGAGAGATACGAAGCGATCCGTGCGCCATACGATCCGAAAGGCCAATGGCAAGAAGTACATGAGAAGGAGAAAGAGAGTGTGATGCACAAGCCGATCCGGTAGAAACAGCGATCCCTTCACTATCAAGGGAAATAAGTAAGCTCTCTCCTTCTACTCCCTCAAACGCAAGATTAACGTTATTGGGAATCCTTTTTTCCCTGCTACCGTTAAGCGTCACTCCGGAAATAGAAGATGTGATCTCGTCTATTACCTTATCTCTCAGCCTCTTAACTTCCTCTCCTTTTCGAAAATCTATCTCTTCTACCGCCTTTCCCATCCCGACAATAGCAGGAACATTTTCTGTTCCGGGATGAAGACCTCTCTCATGGGACGCGCCATACATAACAGGTGATACAGTCACCCCTTCACGAATATAAAGAGCTCCAACACCTTTTGGGCCATATATCTTGTGCCCACTGAGTGTTAAAAGATCAACACTTAGTTCAGACACATCGCAGGAAAGATAGTTTGCCGCCTGCACCGCATCGGTGTGAAAGAGTATCTTTTTCTTTCTTTTCTTGTTTATCTCCCCGATCGCCTTCCCGATCTCTGCGATAGGTTGCACGGTACCTATCTCGTTGTTTACATACATCACAGAAACAAGGGTGGTATCACTCCTTATCTCTTTTAAAACATCTTCCACTCTTAAAACTCCTTCACTGCTTACAGGAACCTGTGTTACTGATCCGGAAGACATCTTGCAAGGATTCAAAACGGCACTGTGTTCAATGCTTGACGTCACCACGTGCCCACCTCCCGCAGCACCCAGCACAGAGAGGTTGTTTGCCTCCGTAGCGGAAGAAGTAAACCCCACCTCTCTCTCTTTAGCTCCCAAGAAGTGTGCTACTTTTTTTCTTGCTTTATCGATCGCCATGACAGCCTCCTGCCCAAAACGGTGAACAGAAGAAGGATTGCCGAACCTTTCTGAAAAGAAGGGTTGCATCTCTTCTATGACACTTTCTTTTACGGGCGTAGTTGCCGCATGATCAAGATATATTTTTTTCATAATTCAGATAATTTAACAGAAGAAAGGGACCTCTCCACTTCCTTATTAACTCTTTCCCAAGCCTTGAAAGCGTGGCAGCTTTTGTTGCGAGGACAGTTGTTCTCCACACACCCGACAACGTAAACCGGTTCACCGAGTGCTTCGAATATATCCTTGAGAGTTATTTCTCGCGGAGAGCGAGAGAGATAATATCCTCCAAGAACTCCTCTGCGAGAAGAAACAAGACCACCTTTCTCCAGCATAGAAAAAACTTTTTCCAAATAATCAAAGGGAATTCCTTCCTTTTCCGCTATTACGCGCAAAGAACAAACCTTCTTTTGTTTTAAAAGGAATATCATTGCCCGTAGGGCGTACTGTGTTCTTTTTGTCGCTCGCATATAATTCCGATCTTAAAAATCGGTTTTAATTATAGTACATTTTTGCACATTTACAACCCGTCCATTTTAGGTTAAAATAAACGGCGAGCCGGGATGATGAAACTGGTAAACATGCGGCACTCAAAATGCCGTGGGCCCTGCCCTTGTGGGTTCGAGTCCCACTCCCGGCACAAGAGTTCTTTATCAAAAAAGGAGGGATCTGTATGTTAAGCAAAGAGTACGGCAAGCACTGCTATGCAGAAAAAGTGTACTGCAAGCATGGGTGTGGATGCTGGATCAAGTCTTTACGTTTTGGCGGGCCTATAGGAATAGATCCTTTAGGAGAATGTCCCAAAAATCCGTTGGACGGAGAAGTCATCGGAGGACATGCGGACCAAAAAATAGTTATGGCAAGAAGGATAAAAAGAATGGAAGAAGAGCTTTCGAGGCTAAAAAGAAAAAGTATGCAACTTGCAGAAGAGCTTGCAGAGACAAAGGCAAGGCTCATCGTAAACGAAAGAATCGTAAGAGACACAGTAAAGGAGGGTCGTTATGGGAAAAGTGGCCAGGCTAAAAAAGAGCCTTAACAGAGCAAGAGAAAAGATAGAAGAACTCCAAGAGGAGAATGAAAGCATCTCAAGAGAGCTACAGTCCACAAAGCAAGATCTTGCAAACAGAATTCACTTGATCAATATAATGAGAAGCTGGCGAAGAGACAACTTTGATGACGAAAGCTACGATTAGTTGTTTGTCGTAAAAAAGAACTTTAAAAAGGAGGTCATTATGAATCAGCGCACTTTTTTTCGCGAAGCGGGAAGAGTATATGCAGAAGATCCTGTAAAGGCAAGGCTCAGAGAAGTGGAAAAAGAGATGGAGAGACTCAGGGCGGAAAAAATAAATCTTCACAGAAAGTACATCAAGGCATTACAAGAGATAGACAGAAAAAACAACAAGATAAGTGAAATGCAAAGAAACTGCATGATATGCAAAACTTGAGGAGGTGCTAATGTGAAAATACACAGGTACAAGCCACCCTTTGAGGCTTATGTACGCGAAAAAAGGAAGTCAATGGAGTGTATCCCGGCGATATGCAACGACATGTTTTTTTGTGGCACGGGAGTCATGCACAACGACCACACGGGAATCTTTTCTGTTGCCGAAGAACGTAACATTGTTGCCGCATGGCGCGGAACACACATAATTCGTTTCTTTGACACAGTAGATACAAATACCTTGTGTGCGGCCTACTACACCGCAATGCGCGGTTTCCCCGCAGAGTTTGCGGAAAAGTACGTGCACCCCACTATACGCAAGCTGGGAATGAAAAACTACAGGAAGGTAATGTCCATAAAAATTCCTCGAGAGATCATAGAGATGGTAATGAGAGGGCAGCTTGAAGAAAACGCTCCTCCCATTTCACAACTAGAAAAAGAGGTCTTCGCAGGAACAGTGGACAAAAAAGAACTCTTAAAGGAATGAGCAGACCTACTGCTCCCCGCTTACAAAGCGGGTTTTTTATTGATTTCGCAATATTTTTGTTGTAAAATCGTTTCAAAAGGAGGTTCAAAGCACACTTTTTAACACAAGGAGGAGAAATGAATAAGCACCACGTCACCCCTAAGGCAAGAGGTGGAAAAGGAAAGAAGACCGTCTATCTTCCCGAAGACTTTCATGAAGCGTGGCATCTTTTATTCAAGGACCTAAAGCCCGGCGAAATAAAATTCTTCATAAGAAGAATAAATATGCTCGTGGAGAAGAAAAAAGAGATAAACCAAAAAACAATAAATAAGGAGCAAAAGCGGGCCAAGAAGACGGTAAAGACTAGAGAAAAGGAGGCTGTTTCATGAGCATGCCAAAATACTTCAAAGATGCTTGGATAAAAATATTCCAAGACATGAGCGAAGAAGAGATGTGCACTTTCGTTGAAAGATTTATAGAAGAAACAGAAAAAAAAGATATAATCTACTGGAACGACATCATAAAAATAAGAGAAGA
>PWEN01000014.1 GCA_003553505.1 Candidatus Nealsoniibacteriota bacterium
CCGACGAGGTGGCGGCTCATCCCGATCTGAGGACCAGGTTGGACTACGACGAGTGGTTCGGCACCGTTATCAATCGTTTCGTGACTCAAGCCGTTCATGGTATCCCTCTTACTATCTACGGCGAAGGAGAGCAGATAAGGGGTATGATAGCTCTGCAAGATGCGATGGAGTGTATGACCAGGTTGATAGTTTCTCCGCCCGAACCTGGACAGTACGACGTCGTGAACCAAGTTTCCGGACTGCACAAGATCAAAGATGTGGCAGAGACCGTGGCTGAAGTTGGAAACGAAAAGTTCGATCTGGACGTGACGATACAGAGGTTAGAGAATCCGCGAGTGGAAGCAGAAAAGCATCCTATGGAAGTTGTATCTAGAAAACTACCCCAAGAGCATGGTTTCGATTCCAACGTTCCTATGGAAAAAGAAGTCGAAAGGATGTTCGATCTTTTGACCAAAGAAGAGATAAAGAAGCGCATCAAAGAAAAAAAGCACGTGATAATGCCCAGGACAAGATGGTCTGGGGAGAAGAAAGAATCCGGTGTGTTAGAGGTTTATAAACCCGGCGAGAAGGAAAAGGGCGGCTACGAAGGTAGATTGGATACAGAGTGATCGTTATGGAAGTCACTTCTGAAAATATCGATGAGGAGATAAATGAAGCGGACAAACCTGTCTTCGCTCTCTTCTGGGCCTCGTGGTGTACCGCATGCAAGAGGAGTGAAGTTACTGTCGGTGAGATCGAAGAGGAACGGGATGACGTGAAGGTGGTCGAGGCTAACGTGGACAAGAATTTGGATCTCCGAGACAAGTTCGATATCCAAGGAGTTCCTACGTTTATAACGTTCAACGGCGGTGAAGAAGTCGGAAGGAGAGTGGGCGCTCAGGGAAAAAAACAGCTGAACCAGATGATCGACGAGTTAGTGGAGAGATGATCACCGCCATAATTCCAGCTTTCAACGAAGAGGAAAGGATCGAGAAGGTTTTGGAAAAGACTTCTGAATATGTAGATGAGATGATCGTCATAGATGACAACTCTACCGACGGTACTGTTGGAATAGCTGAAAAGTACGGTAGAGTTTTAGAAAATGAGTCTAATCTGGGTTACCTGCGGTGTGTCAGGAGAGGGTTTGAAGCTGCCGGAGGAGACATCGTAGTTACTTTAGACGGGGATGGAGAGCACGATCCTTCTTTTATTCCAAAGATGGTCGCTCTTATACAAAACGGTGAAGCGGACCTGGTCTTCGGCAAACGTGAAAGAGTTCCTAGGTTGTCGGAAAGGGTTATTTCGAAAATGGTGGAGTTGAAAGTCGGTCTGGAAGATACGGGTACTGGATTTCGAGCGCTGAGAGGAGAGTTGGCTGAGAAGATGGATTTGCACGGTTATTGTACATGCGGCACTTTTGTGCTGGAAGCTGTTTCTCTGGGTGCTTCGGTGGAGGAGGTGAAAGCTCCCACGCGGGAAGTTGATAAGGTCAAAGGGATAGCGTGGCAGCATTTTGGACAGTTCTTCGTGTTGCTGTGGTGGATGGTTAATTGAGAAGGCTTTCTTCACTGTATTCGATTACATCTGAGATGAATCGTCGAATATCTTCAATGTCCTCTTCTATAATCATATCGAGTTGTTCATGGTCGATCTTGTGATATTGGTGAGTTATCATATTTCGGAACTGAGCCATCTCTGCTAAACTTTCTGCCAGATCTTCTTGAACGATATCATTTTTTTCTAAGACTTTAAAATATTTAGAATAAGCATCCGGTCGTTCTAACCCCTCTAGAGCGATAAGCCTACTCGCTATATCGATGACGGCTTCTACCGTTTTTCTTATCAAGTTTTCCTTAGCTTCCTTAACGAGGTCTGTTTTCTCTTTTGATCTTTGTATATCTACAAGAAGGCTAAGCCATTCATCGATGGAGTCGATACGACTTTCGATCTTCTCATCCATCCCCCATCACCCTTCTTCTTCTTTCTGTCCAGTGCTCTTCTAGGTGGTGCTTGATATCATGATACTTCCTATCTATCTCCACTTCTATATCCGCTCTTTCATCGGGGCTTGATTCGTATAGAACTATCCCCTGTTGAATAACTCTAAATTGGAAACGTGTATCGGCTTCATTCAGAGCATTTACATCGAATCGAGGTTCAACATCGATTTCTTCCTGTATCCTTCTACTGATCTCTAAAAGTTTTTTCAAGGAATAATCTTTGAAATATATCGCTATATCTACATCACTTTTTGGATGCTGCTCACCGATGGCAAAAGACCCGTACAGATATGCAGCTATCACATCATAATCACTACATATCTTCGGTAGTTGAGATCCGATAACTTTTATATCGTCTTCTCTTGAATTATCTTTTTTACCTGTTTTCTTTACCATCGCTATGATATTTACTACATCGATATTAAAATCTTCGGTGTTCTTTTATCAGAGGATGGATAAAAGAACAATAGAAGAAGATTTCTCCTGGGCCCGGGAAGATGAGAGAGTTTTAGCGATCCTACTGTTCGGTTCTAAAGTTGAAGGAACCGATCATTCGAAAAGTGACATAGATATAGCCATTGTGGTTCCAGGTTCCTCCCATTTCTATCATGATTGTGAAGGGGTGAGCGATGAGAACGTTGATGTGAGCGAAGTATTAAGAAAAGTTTTCAGAGAAGTGAATACGGTCTCGAAGGATTATGACGTTCATATCTTTGAAGAGTTATCCCTACATGTTAAGATGGATATAATCGAAAATCACGAAACCGTTTACACTTCAGATAAGTACGGCATGCACGAGTATTTTTACAATTACAGGAAATTGTGGAAGGACCAGAAACATCGGAACACTATGAGTAAAGACGAATTGTTGGCGAGTATATAGGACCTTTTATGCTGGGCTTCTCTAGACCTTAGCTGATCTAATATCTTTCCACCTTTATCTCATCTATCCTTTCAAAATGTTCTTTGTTTCTGGTCACGATGATGTCGATCCCTTTTGATAGGATTATGCCGGCGGTGATCGTATCAGGGATTTCGATTCTCTCTCCTTTAGAGATCAAATTTCCCGCGATCTGGGCGCTCTTTTTGCTGGCCTCCGAGGTCATATCTAAGACTTGAGTTTTATCCAATATCTGTTCGATCCTTCTGACTTGTTCTTCTTTGTCGACGCCTTTAGAAGAATAGACTCCGACAAAAAGCTCGTAAACGTTCATCTGCGTCGTGACAAGCAGTTCATCCTTTTCGTCTAATTCCTGAGCTTTTTTAACGGCTTGATCGTCTTTCCTTAAGAGATCTATGAAAAAACATGTATCAAGGCATCTCATCAGGCTCTCTCCTTCATATCTGAGGTGAACTTTTTTCTAGCTTTTTCGATGTTTTTTTCGATCTCGTTCACTTCATCTTCGTCTATCTCTTCCCACGAATCGATCGCATCCATCAACTTTCCCCTCCTTTTGACTAAACGTTCTATCGCGTCCGAAAAACTCTCATCGGGAAGTTTTTCCCTGGAGATTAGTTCGTACGTTTCTTCCTTGAGCGAGACGTTTTTAGAAGCCATATAGGTACACATATGTATATGTGTAGTATAAAAGAGTTTTGCTCACTAATCTTCCCTTTTGCCAGATACGAATTTTCATATGATGAGTCTCATTTTCCTCTTAATGTGTTGGTATTATTCAGGGATACATTTAGTATGGATTCAACTGATGCTATCCTCGATTTATATCTCTTTTTGTTTTTTGTATTCAGAACAGATGGGTTTTCTCGGATCGATGCCAATCATTATAAATATTCGAAATGCGTAACTTCCGACGATACCAGTGGTAAAATCAGTATCAGTGATCATCAACGCCTACAACGAGGAGGAAGATATAGGTGATTGTCTCGAGTCTTTGAGCGAGCAGACCTACGATGATTTTGAACTCGTTGTTGTAGATGACGGTTCGACCGACGATACTATGGAAATCGTGGAGAGTTATAGGGATAAATTTGATATGAAGACTCACAGAACCGAGCACGTCGGTCTCAAGAAGGCTAGGAAGAAGGGTGTGAAAAGAGCTAGCGGTGATATAGTCATAACTATAGATGCGGACGAGATATTGGAACCTGATTTTATAGAGAAGACATTGAGAGGTTTTGAAGACGATGAAGTAGGTGCCGTCGGCGGGGTATTGAGATCCGAAGGAGAGGGGTGGATCACCGAGGCTTATGGTGCTCTGAACGAGATGTTTTACAAGTTGAGAGCTGGGGATGAAGAGGTTGACTGGATCCAAGGAGGTTGTTCGGCTTATCGAAGAGAAGCCCTGGAGGAAGTGGGCGGATTGGCAAAGGAGAAGGTGAGCGCCGATAAAGACGTGTCCTGGAAGTTGAAAGATGCCGGCTGGAAGGTTGTTTTGAGTACTGGTGCGGTGGCGTATCATCGAGACCCTCAGACCCCCGGGTCGGTGATGGGTAGAGAATACGATATAGGCGTTAGAGAGTATTCACTTATTTCACAGCACAAGAACAGGTTTAGTTGGAAAGAGCTTTCACGTTTCTTTCCGCTTTCTATTTTCTTGTTTTTAGGGCTTTCTTTACTGCACGTGTATTTTTTGGGGTTCATACTGTTGGGTCTGGTAGGGAGCTTCGGTATGGTAACGTATCTACTGGTGAGACATACTGATAGAAGGAATGTAGTTCAAGCCTGGGTGGTCTTGAACTTGATCAACCTGGCGTGGAGTGTTGGTTTCTTGAAGGGATCGTTCAGCTTCGATTAGCTAGATGCTGGGACTTCCCTTGTTTAGTTGGTCTATACCCAGAGTAAGATCTAAGATAGAAACTCCTCCTATCTCGCCCTTTTTGTTCACGTCTTCTTCTACAACTTCGAGTCAAAAGTTGAATACTACAATCTAGTGTGGATGGACCTCAGTGATGCATGACTATGTCTAATAGTAAAATGTTAATATCAATATCATGTGAAGTAAGATGAATCAAAGCTGAAAAGTTTTTAAAACAAATCACCTATAGTTGGTCTATTAAGATGAATGAAGAAAACGCGGTATATGCCTTGAAACAGGTGAAAAAAGTTCTTGAAAAAGAGGATATGGAATTTTGGTTGGATACGGGGACTCTACTCGGTGCAGTCCGTGAAGGTAAGATTATACCCTGGGACGAAGATATAGATTTGGGCATGTGGGAAGAAGATCTAAACGAGGTCAAAAGAATTCTCCACCATCTTCCAGATGAGATACAAGGCTGGTATGATGGTCAGGAAGTTATCATGATTTATAGAGATTGTGTTATCAGCATAACTTTGTATGGATCTGACGAAAGAGACGGCTTAGCTAAAAGATACTATAATGTAGAAAGGAACTATTTGGCAGGATTATCAAAAAGCATCTCTAAGTTGATGAGAAATGAAGAACATGCTACAAAGGTCTCTAAAAATATACCCGTGCGGATCACTAAGGTCATCGCAAAAATACTTTCTATCCTCCCCTCAACGTTACAGAATATATTACGGATCGGGGCAGAAGAGATCCATGATACCTTTTCTTCCAGAGTGACCGTAGGCGTCCCAGTAAAATACTTTGAAGATCTTTCTAAGATGGAGTTTTACGATATGATATTTTATGTACCTAGTCCTGTTGAGGACTATCTGCAATTTCGTTACGGTGAAGAGTGGAAGACCCCAAAAAAGGATTATGTTTATTACGAAGACGACAAATCGATAGTGGGAGATGAGGAATCGGACAAAGTTAAATAAGATGTTTGACTCATAAAAGCAAGTAAGGAGGAAACAAAATGAAAAAAGTCTATCTCGCAATGGGGACCGACATAATCCATCACGGTCATATAAACGTGATCGAAAAGGCAAGAGAATTGGGGGAAGTCACAGTAGGGATCTTGACCGACGAGGTGATAGTGAGTTACAAACGTTATCCTATATTGTCTTACGATGAGCGGAAGAAAATAATAGAGAACATAAAGGGTGTAGACAACGTAGTTAAACAGGAAGAATTAGATTATACTCCGACCTTGAAGGAATTGAAACCTGATTACGTGGTTCATGGAAAAGACTGGAGGAGCGGTCCTCAACAGAAGATCAGGGATAAAGTTATCAAAACTCTTGCGGGATGGGGCGGAGAGCTGGTCGAAGTCGAATATACAGAAGATGTTTCTCTTGATAAGTTAGATGAGAAGATAGAGAAGCTGGGCACGACTCCGGATGAGAGGAGGAAGAGGCTCAGAGATCTTATAGAGATGAAAGATATAGTGAGGATCATCGAAG
>PWEN01000051.1 GCA_003553505.1 Candidatus Nealsoniibacteriota bacterium
AAAAGTAGAATAGCAAACAAGTGTTAAGCAATTAACCAACGCTATTCTACTATGGAGCATTTTAATCATGTCTCAAAAAGAAGTCGATAGGCACCATATCATAACACGTCGTATAAATGGTCGAAAACAGAAAGGTCAGAGCAAGTATTAATTAATCAAAAATTCCAAAAGCGGACATTTTTACTTTGGTTTGACATACACTGCACTGGTCCATTCGCTATGCAGCTTCAAGCATTTCAAAAACCATGAAAGGAAAGTACAATAAAAAAGAAAAGAACGGATCTTCTTTACTTAAGACACTTTGAGAAACACTGCACCCAACGAGAGGATTCTCACTACTCTACCTACCCAAGGAATCCTAAACAGAGTTCTTGCGTAGAGATATCTCATCTAGGCAGATGAAAGAGAGTTCTATCTTCAAGGAAAAGTGAATAGTTTTCTTCCAGCAATGAGAAAAAGGAGAATATGCTTGGAGCAATATTCGTCCTCATGCAGCTCTTCAATACCTCACACCTTACGAGCGCTGCAACAAATTAAAAAAGAAAAGATTACCTACTAGAAAGGTAATCATATTACAAGCATAGGCGTATCACATATATCTAGACCTAGACAAATTCCTCCAATAAGTGGTTGTCATCTTTTTATTTATAAGAAATAAACTTAATTTTTCATTAAATAAACTTTATTCAAAATAGGAGTAACGATAGTTCCTAGGACATCTAAGACAATAAACACCCATAGTACTCTTAAAGCTTTTTCGGAATCATCAACAACTTCAAAATTGAGCAAAGAGAATATCAACGCAACAATTCCGATAAATGATAGAGTAGTAAACAAAGAGTACTTAACAGAGGGCTTTGCAGGATCTATTAGCAAAAGTAAGCATGCTTGTGCAGAACTAAAGGCAAGAATAATCAACGTTAACATTGATTTACCCCAGTATGTTACTTCAGCAAGAAGTTGTAAACCAAAAACTACAAACTCCCATGTGCCTAGTAGTGAGATTAGAAATCCTAGAACAGATATTGCTATTCCCAAGAGAGGAAAAACGGCATATTTTCCTTTCTTATACAAAACCAAACAACATAATCCTGTCAAGCTAAATCCAGCTAGGTAAAAGGTTGTATGTAATACTTTTTGTGAAACACTGAAACTTCCAAACAAGATAATGAAGATCCCAATCAGCGCACTAATGCTGAGGGAAGCAATCATTGCAACAAGAAAGGTTTTTTTGAAATTAAAGTCTTTTTCCATGATTGCTTGTCTTTACCACTGAGCATCAATCAATGCCCACTCCTCTTCTTTTTCTTCAAAAAAGAATGTTTTTTCCGTGTCATCAACTCCCCTAGGCGGAGTATAGATCATTTTTGCCGAACCTCCTTCTATCTCACTACTCCTGTTCGATCCACCGTTTCTCTTGAGGAAATCAAGAGGACCAACGAGTTCATTTCTTTCTTCTTCAAAATACTCTTCTGTCTCTTTTATAAACCTTTCTTTATTCTCTTTAGTCACCTCATCACCAAGAAGGTCTTGTATTGTTTCTTTATCCTCTTCGCTCAAACCTTCACTTTCATCTAAAGTCATGCCAGTAGCTCTCACAGAAACATTTTCCGCTAACTTCTCCAAATCGACATGTTTATCAAAAAGATCTTTGTCTCTTTCTTCCAATGAAAGAATTATATTATCAACCGTGTCTCCTAAAGGCCCGTCAGATCTTTGTATGAAAAATATTAACAAAAGAACAGCCACTACAATGATTGCCCCTATTGTAATTACTTTTTTCATAATTATTTTAATTAACTTTTTAACCTTTTTAATTACTTGCTAAGACTATATGATTTTATTCTGCTATCAATCCAAACACAACAAAAAACCCCAAACATCTTCTGTTTTAAGAACATCATTTACTTTTACGGAAAGCGCCGATTGATTCTTTTCTTGCCAAACAAAGCTCGGCAATTTCTTTTAGCAGCTTCTCCTGTGAGGTTAAGCTCTTTTTGCTTTGAAGAAACTCTTTCAATTCTTGCAACTTCTTGTCTGTTTTTAGAGGGCCCAACGCCTCCCATGCCATCGCTTTTACTTCCCGAGACAACCCCAAGCGCCCAACTTTTTTCATATTAACAGGAGTCTTTATGTCTCTATTCGTCGTTTTTAATTTTTCGTTAATGTCTAGAGCAGCCCTTCTACCAAATATCAAAGCTTCCAATATGGCTAATCCTCCTATTCTGTTGCTTCCGTGCAACCCTCCTGTCACCTCTCCTGCAGCATAAAGGTTGCTTCTACTGGTTTGTCCGTTTTCGTTTATAGTAATTCCTCCAATAGAAAAGTGAAAAGCAGGATGCAGCTCGATCTTTTCCACTTCTTCTTTTTTGAATTTCTGAAAAATAGATCCGAACTCGTTCTCTTTTTTGAATCGCTCAAACCAATCATCTGAGCAGACCATTCGCCCATAAACCTTTCCCTTTAAAGATTGTAAATAAAACTCTTCTGTCATCTGAGGAAAAATATGATGATGCTTATTGTTTCGAAGTGCATCGGCAACCTCCGCCGACAAGAACTGTTCACCACTCTCATCCTCATACTCCATGGCAGTCAAGATATCGCCAGAAATAAGAAGGCGAGGGAATCGCTTATCAACGACCAAAAAAGGATGAAACATGAAGAACTCCAGATCCCTCGTCTTCAATCCTATCTCCCGGCACAACGCCAAGACGCTACCATCAGAGTCCCTACTTCCCGTAGTGAACTTAAAAAGACCACCAAGACCACCAGAAGCAAGAATCGCGTAACGAAAAAATACATTCACTGCTTGACCACTATCAAAGAGCCTAACCACGACTCCAACCACCTCATCCTTTTTGTCAGTTAAGAAGTTTTCTACGCTTCCTTTTATGGATCGCCCCCCTTTCTTTTCTTTTAACTTATTACGAAGAATCTTTTTGGTCTCCGTTCCGGGTAATGAGTAATCAGGAATCAGTCCGATATTTGACTCTCTCAACTTTATTCCCGCTTTTTGCAGATCTTCAATTGCTTTATCATAGTCCCAAAGAAAAGCATCCACCAGAGCAGAGTCATTGATGTTGCCTCCCATTTGTAAGATCTTCTCTCTCAACTCTTCTTTCGGTCTAATCATCATATTCCATGGAGAAAAAACAGAGTTAGATCCTCCTCTTTCAATTAGAACAATATCCTCAGAGTTTAAGTTAAGGGCGGCACTCAAGCCTGCCCCACCTCCTCCAATGATCAGTGCCGATGTTTTGATTGTTTTCGTCATGCTTATTAATTTTAAGACAGACTGCCATGACTATTTCTTCAATGCTATCTCTTTTACGTTACCTAAAACTTTATCACAAGCAAAACAGAAATGCATTAAATCGTCAATCAATTTTTCAGCAACAACTTAAGTAATTTTTGTGTCCAAAAAAACAACACCCGCATAAAGCGGGGGTTTTTGATACAACTCTACTTACTTTTTCTTAGTGCAGTTCTGACAGCTTCTCCACACTCACTCTGGTAGTATCCTCACCATAACCGATAACAGCTCCCTTCACGGTGTGTGATCCTTCGGAAAGAGGCTCTTCTTCCATGTCATGTGTCCACTCCCAGGTTTCCGATTCACCGGCGGGAATGTCTACAGAAGTAAGTGCCATAGTGCAGGGTCTGTCCTCGTTACCAAAATCACCAATCTCATAGAAAGTCTGACATCCGCTGCTAAACTCTAGGGTAACTTCCTCGGAGGTGTTGTTTGCCGCCTCTATCTCAATCTCTATCTCTTCATCTTGATGGTAGGTTCTTTTGTCGGTCTCTACATTCACTTCGATTTGAGGCTCTTTTTTACACTCATAGAGCTCATTTAATTTGTCTCTTGTTGAGGGCCCTACAAATCCTGTTGGATGTTGCAAATCAAGAGGAAAAAGTATCTCTCTTTCATATTTTTCCTGAAAACCGGAAACGGAAGAAGCGGTTAACTTAACAAACTCTTCTTTTTCCGCAGGAACAGAGAATGCTTCTCTTGAAAGCGCCTCATGCAGTTTCGCCACATCTTCTCCTTCATCGCCTATTCTCAAGTCCTTGCCAAAATCATAGCACCCCTCATCTTTCTTGGGCTTAATCAGTTCATCGTACTCTCTCAATCGCCTCTCTATCTCTTTTATTCTCTCTTGTGCTCTTGCTTGTGAAGGAAGTTCCTCTATTCTGGAAAGCATGCCTTCTATTTGATTTCTTATTTTTTCTGTGTCAGGTCCTTCCCCGGGAACATCTCTTTGAGGGAAAGCTTCTGCTGCTCCCCCCAAGAAGAGTCCCACAAAAAGAACAATAATTAATGCGTATTTTTTCATAATCTTAATTTTTTATTTACTAAAAAGAACGACCTTTTAAGTGTCTTGTGCCCTCATGATCTTTACCCCCAGAGTCGCAACCACCGACCCGGCAAAGATCAAGAGAGCTGCAAAAACAGACCACGCGATAGCGTTCATCAGCTCGTCTAAAAAAAGCAGTTCGTGTAACGGAAGACTTTCTTCTTCCATCTCAAGATGAATCTCCGTACTCTCAAACAGCTGCGGAGGCTCTTTTTCATAAACAAATATCTGCACAGAAGCAAAAACGCTATAGAAAACAAGTAAAAGACCTGCGGCGATGAGAAAAAAAGAAAAATACTTCATTATTTTCTTTTATCATTTTTGGCAACAATGTAAAGATTGCTTCTCTTTCCTTTTGATAAAACACCTTCTTTTTTTACGTAAAGCCCCGCCTTTTTTGCGACAAAAGCAAGTTCTCCTTTTTGAAAAAGATGATAGTAGCGCTCTCTCTTGTTAAAAGGTATAATGGTATCGTGTGCATCAAAAGGAGAAAACATACTCATAAAACGGCTTAAAAAAGAGCTCTTTTTGCTTCTGTTCCAAGCAGTAACAAAAACCTCTCCTCCGGGCTTTAACACTCTTTTCATCTCTTTTAGCGCCTTTATCCTGTAGTCTTTAGAGGGAATGTGGTGTATAAGGGCAACGGAGTAGATCCTGTCAAAAACACCGTCCTCAAAAGGAAGATGAAGAGCGTTTGCAACAACAAATCTTGCTTGTGGAAACTTTTTTCTTGCCTCTTCTATCATATTCTCAGAAAAATCTACTCCTGTATAGTCTGTATGAAAAAGAAAAGAAAAGAACCTGCCGTTCCCGCACCCGACATCAAGCACCTTTTCTCCTTTCTTTGCTCTTTTAAAGAAAGGTTCCATTTCCGGCCAAGGACTTCTTCTCGACCTTGAAAAATGAGAAGATATGGAATTATAATCCTCTCGTAAGTTTTCAATTATTCTGTCAGCATACTTTTTTCTCATGAAAATAGAAAAAGAGATAATAAAAACGCTAGAAAAAGAAAGCCTCTCTCCCGAAGAGCTTTCCAAGCTAAAGCGTAAACTTTCAAAAAAATACGGGTTACCCATGCCAACAAACATGAGGGTGCTTCAATTTTATCATAAAAAAGGAGGAAGGGACGAAAAAGTGGTATCAAGCCTCAAAACAAGTCCCGTACGATCCCTTTCGGGAGTAGTGAACATATCGGTTCTTACAAAACCATTTCCTTGCCCGGGAAAGTGTATATTCTGTCCTCTTCAAAAAGATGCACCCAAAAGCTACATGAAAGACGAACCCGCCGTGATGCGTGCCATGCTCGCAAAATATGACGCAAAAAGACAGATGGAGATAAGAATGAAAGCGCTTTTAATGACGGGGCACTCTACAGACAAGATAGAGCTGCGCATCGTAGGGGGGACATGGTCATACTACCCCAAAGAGTACAAAGAAGATTTTATAAAAAAGTGTTTTGACGCTTGCAACGAAGAGAAAAGCAGCACACTAAAAGAAGCACAAAAGAAGAACGAAAAAGCAAAACACCGTATCGTCTGTCTTTCCATAGAAACACGTCCCGATTTTGTAACAAAAGAAGAGATAAAAGAGATGCGCAAAATGGGAGTTACGATGGTTGAGCTGGGAGTGCAAAGCTTGTTTGATGAAGTACTACACGCATCCTCCCGCGGACACACCGTAAAAGATTCTGCGAAAGCAACAAAACTGTTAAAGAACGCCGGATTCAAGGTGTGCCACCAAGTGATGCTAGGACTACCGAAAAGCACGTCCTTAAAAGACCTTAAAACCTTTGAAAAACTTTTTAAAAGCCCTTCTTTTAGACCAGACATGTTAAAAATATATCCTTGTGTTGTGTTAAGAGAAGCTCCTCTTTATGAGCTCTACAAAGAAGGAAGTTACACCCCTCCTTCTGATGAAGAGCTTTTTGATACAATAAAAAAGGTGAAGCGCGATATCGTTCCTTCTTATGTACGCATTCAACGTCTTTTTCGCGACATATCATCGAAAAGCATCGCGGGAGGATCAAAGATATCAAACATGCGACAAGTAATAAAAAGGGATGCAGAAAAAGAAGGTTGGGAGTGTCAATGTATACGCTGCAGAGAAATAAAGAGCAGTCCAGTAAAAGAAAAACTAAAAATAAGAACAAGAAAATACAAAGCATCCGGAGGAGTAGAGGTGTTCTTCAGTGTAACCTCCGGAAAAAAGATCTGTGCCTTTCTACGTCTCCGCCTAAAAAAAAGGAAAACAGCCATTATAAGAGAGCTGCGCACCTACGGTAAACAGGTGGCCATAAAAAAGAAAGAAAGAGATGCACAACAACACAAAGGAGTGGGAAAGGCTCTTGTCAAGAAAGCGGAAGAAGAAGTAGGAAGTGGTCGCATGGCGGTAATATCAGGAGTAGGAGCAAGAGATTACTGGCGCAAAATGGGATACCGACTAAAGGGAACCTATATGATAAAAGACCTCTAAAAGAAGATAACCGAAAGCAACGGAGAAAACGATAGGAGGAAGGGCGGGAATGGGCCGCTTTATCTGTGGAGTGATAAAGAACAGAAAGCTCAAAAAAAGCCCGATAAGAGAAAAGACAAATATAAATAAAGAGTAAAACACTCCTTGCGAAACAAAAGAAGCACAAAGAAGTAAAGGTATCATTATATCTCCTCCTCCCAGTATCATAAACCTGTCTTCAAGATTTACATTTTTAAGATCGGAAAAAAAGTCTTTTACATAAAAAGGAACCACTAATCCGAGAACAGACTTTGCCTCTATCATTCCACGTGCCATCTCAACCATGTGCCTTGTTTTGTAAACAGCAATAATATCGTAAATGGAGAGAACGGCCGCGATAACGATCACGTGCAACGGTTCAAGAGATGTTCCGATTATCGCTCCCGCGCCTGCAATGGCAACGATTATCCCAAGATTATGCAAAATAACAAGCGGCTTCTTGATAAGAAGCACAACGAGAATAAGCAAAACAGGCAAAGCGTACGCACCCAAAAAAACAAGAAGGGTCACGTATCCTCCGATTATCACGGAAAAGATGAGCATAAACCGGAAGAAGTGACTCTTGTACTTTTTTGCCACTCTGAGAACAAGAAGAATAAGAAGAGTGGCAAGAAGAAAATACAAGAGAATCATTCCGGAAGTGATCTGTTCTCCGGAAACAGAAGACGCATAAGCAAAAATATTTTCCAATCGCAAAGAAACAGCTATTCCCAGCAGAATAGCTGCCCCAAAAAGAGCTGCCTCTATTAAAAATACTTTTAGTACAGTATTCACCGGGAAACTCGTATTAAGCCAGAACAGGGAATGGTTTCCACTCCCTTAAGTTCATCGAGAAAAAGATTGATTCCAATAGAATCAGAAGACATATGACCCGCAATAACCACATTTATGTGCGCTTTCTCCGCCTCTTCTCTGTGCTTATCAGACATGTGCATGCCAATAATTGTTCCTGCGCCTGCTTGTGACAGTTTCTCATATATCTGCGGAGACCCCTCTGTTCCTCCTGTTATCTCTGTTAAAACCACATTCCCGGCACGATTGTTTTCCGACCCCACAAACATTCTTGGCCCGGCACCCATCTTTTTCGCACTCTGATACTCTTCTATTTCTAGTAAAGCATTCATTACATCTTCTACAAGAAAAGGATTCTTTTCCTCTATCTTCTTCTCCACAAACCTTGCAACCATATTGTCTGCAGGAGTATGTATGCACATAAAAGGAATATCAAGCAAACGTGCCATGTCAACAGCGCGATTATGATTTCCGGGAGCTATGCTGCGGGAGACCTCTTCTATTCTTTTTTTGAGCAGTTTCTCCGCCACGTTAACGGGAACACCGTACTGGTGGAGCATGTCTATCTGCAACTCCATCACGTCGTCTATGCCCGGAAGACCCACTCCGCGCGGATGGTGAGAAATAACAAGGTCTATGTCTCCTCTTTGTTTGGCGTACAAAAGCTCATCTCCATCTATGTCTATTCCCGCAAGTATCTTTTTCACCTCCTTGTCAGTGTCGCCATAAAGTACACGCGTGTCAGAGAAAGGGTTTGAAAGCTTCTCTTCATCAAAGTACTCCTTCTTATTCTTGGGCATTTTTTTATACGCCCTCTTCCTTCTCTCCATCATATAAGAGATCTCCTCCTCTCCTCGAAAATCGTTCTCAATTCCCTTTTTTATTGCTAGGTTGTATATGTCTTTTATGGTCATTGTATAAACTTTTTACTGCTTCTATTTTCTCTTCACGCGAAAGACCGCTTTGCCTTATACGCGCCTTCTCTTTGCGAATATATTTTCTTATGCTTTTCGGTAACTTCTTCATAGTATACTGCAGTGATTTTATTTCTTACGAGGCATCTTGTCAAAAAACTCTTTTGCTATCTTTCTGTCATCCCACGGTATCTTTTCTCCTCTCGCAAGACACATCCACGGCTCGGAGCCCTTCCCGGTAATAACGATCACATCTCCTTCTTGTGCCTGACTTATCGCTTTCTCTATTGCCTCTTGACGATCAATGACCTTGTCTGCTCCCGAGGGCGCAGTTTGCTCCACGATGCTTCGCGGATCCTCATCGTAAGGATCTTCGCTTGTAACAATTATCTTGTCACAGTTCTTTGAAGCAACCTCTCCCATTACGGGACGCTTCCACTTGTCTCTCCCTCCTCCACACGCTCCAAACACACATATTACACGACGAGGAGAAAAATCTCTTCTTACCGCCTTGTAGACAAGCTCCAACGACTCAGGAGTAACAGCATAGTCCACGATAACACGGAACGGAGAAGAGATGACCTCCTCCATCCTGCCAGGAACAACGCCCATCTCTGATAATGGCTTTTTTACCGATCTTTTGGGAAAAACAGCAGCAACTGCCGCAAGCACGTTATAGACATTAAAACTACCCTTTAAGGGGACAAACACATCCTCTCCATTTATGACAAAACTTACTCCTTGCGAAGTACTTTGAACTTTTTCCGCAAAAACCTGTGCGCTTCTGCTCTTCAAAGAGTAATATATCTTCTCTTTTGCGGGAAAAGAAAGAAAGTAGTCTTTGTGTTTATCATCAAGATTTATAACGTGCCTTCTTTTTGTTTCCCGAAACAGCTTCCCTTTTGCTTTTTTATAGTTCTCAAAGCTGCCATGACTTTCTATGTGCTCCTTGGAAAGATTTGTCATTACCGCCGTATGGAAATTTATAAAACGGTGGCGATGCTGTTCTATGCCCTCCGAAGAAACCTCCAATACGGCATAACTACACCCTGCATCGACCGCCTCTCTTAAGAATCTTTGTAGGGCAAACCTACCCGGCATCGTCATCTTTAAAAGATTGTCTTTCTTTTTGTTGTTGACCTCAAACTTCACAGAAGAAGTGGAGGCAACACGGTAACCTTCTTTCTTCAGTATCTCGGAAATAATATGCACCGTGGTTGTTTTGCCGTTGGTTCCCGTAACCCCGATAACTCTTATACCTTTTGAAGGAAAGCGGTAAAGAATCGCGCCTAAAAAAGAGAGTAGAAAGTGATATATGCTATAAAGTTTTTTTATCATTTTTTATCAAGCATCTTTAAGGCTTCTTGTACTCTCTCTTCTCTCTCCTTTTTTCCGTCAATCTTTTCAAGCGCTTTTTCTATATCATCTGCATCAAAGCCGAGACCCTTTAAGACATCGAAGGCTTCGTCCTTCTCTTTTTTCACCTGTTTTCGGGAAAGCTCAAATATGACTCTTTCCCCTTTCTTTTTTCCTATCTTGAATATCTTTTTCATCACCTCCTTGTCTTCTCTCTCTATCGCTTCCTTGAACTCTTTCATGGGAGCAATGGAAGCAATCTGCATAGCCGTCTTCGGCCCAATGCCCGATATCTTCAGAAGATCCCTAAAGAAAGAAAGATTCTCTTTTTCCTTGAATCCATAAACACGCATGTTGTTTCCCGTGAAATGCACAAAACAGAACACTTTTTCTTTCTTCTGCAGTCTTTTTTTTGTTTCCTCGGAAACAAACACTTTGTATCCCACTCCACCCACATCTATGACGATAAAGTCCTCTTCTTTTTCTGTTACTTCTCCTTTAAGATAATATATCATACCCTATTTCTATCATAAAAACACTTTTTACTCCACAGTCTTGGTTGACCAAAAGAAAAAACAGTGGTAAACTAGAGCAATATGCCAATAACGAAAGCAGCAAAAAAATCTCTCAGACAGAACCTGAAACGTAAGATACTAAATCTTCGCTATAAACGCTCCATGAAAGAGAAGTGCAAAAAGCTGGAGTCTCTTTGTGCTGCAGGAAAAAAAGAAGAAGCAAAAAATATGCTTCCTGAAGCGATGCGTGCAGTAGACAAGGCTGCAAAGAGAGGAATTATTAAAAAGAACACTGCAGCAAGAAAAAAGTCTCGTCTTTCCAGAGTATCGTCTTAGAACTCGGAAAGGATCAGATGTATAAATGTAACAGGATCACCTTGTCCCGTTTTTGATTTCAAATCACTGTAAAATAAACGAGAGTGTATCGTTTCCAACTTTTCTTTTGAAAAATTACTCGCTTGTGAAATGCTCTTCTTTGCTACAAAAGGATGCATTCCCGCTTTGCTGCACAAATCATCGTAACTCGTAGCGCCTTTTGCAACAAGAAGATTTCTCACTTGATACTCCATCATGGAAAGTATATATAGCGGATGATCTCCTTTTTGTAGATGATTATAGATAAGCAAGGCAGCTGTGTCTTTCTTTCCTTCTGCAAGAGCGTCCATGGCCTTAAATATATTCCCTTGGAACTCCGACCTAACAAAAAGCTTCACACTCTCCTCTGTTATTTCTCCTTCCAGATAAGAAGAAAGCTTGTCTATCTCCATTCTCGCTCTCCAGAGATCACCTCCTGTAAAGTCCACTATGAGCTCAAGAGCATCTCCCCTAAAAGTCACTCCTCTTTTTTGAGACTCTTCTTTTAGAAAAGAAACAGCCTTGCCCTTAGAGAGAACAGAAAATTCTTGAATAAACGCCTCCACTCTCTGTAGCTCTTTTAGTAAAGAGTCGTCCTTCTTTATCTCTCTTTCTTCATAAAAAAGAAATATGCTTTCCATTCCCTGTAACTCCTCCGCCTTTTTGACAAGCGCTTCCTTTATATTTTTTATAGCATCACGTATGACGACAAACCTTTTCTCTTCAAACATAGAGGTTTGCTTGCCTTCATCGACAATATCGCAGAAACGAGCATCGTCGTAAAACACTTTTACATCAACGCTTCCGGGGTACTTTTCTCTGTAACCCTGCATAATCTCTTCCATCTTCTTTCGCTTACGATAAGAGTCTTTTCCGTAAAGAAGAATTATCATAGCTTTTGACAGTAAGGGCAGTAATAACTGCCTCTACTTCCCAAGATTATTCTTTTTATTTTGCCTCCACAAGTAAAGCAACTACAGTCTTTTCTGTTATACACAAGATGCTCTTCTTGATATCCACCCTTGGTTCCATCTATAAGACGGTAATCGCTTGTGCTGTCTCCTTGCAACTCTATAGATTTTTTCAACACTTTCAAAGAACAGTCGTGTAATTTCTCCGCCTCAACAGAAGAGAGAAGGTGTGATCTCTTAGCGGGGTGTATTTGTGCCATATGAAGAGCTTCCGCGGCATATATGTTCCCCATTCCAGAGATAAATTTTTGGTCCATAAGGAGCGGTTTTATCTCTCTCTTTTTTTGATGCAGCATCTTTTTAAACTCTTCCTTTTGTAGTGACATTATGTCGGGACCAAGAGAGCTTAAATAGTTCTTCAGCTCAAAAGAAGAGAGTAAACGCACATCAGCAAACTTTCTCTGATCGGAAAGAGCAAGCTGCTTGCCGTCATCAAAAAGAAACATGAAGCGCAAAAATTTGTTACGCTTGTCTTGCATTATCTCTTCTTCGCTTTCCCATTCACCGTCTACCATTTTCCATTTTCCAACAAGAAAATGTCCCGTCATTCTCAAGTGCACAAACAATGATTTACCGTCCTGCAAAGAAAAAACGATGCACTTTCCTTGACGGTATATGTCCTCTATGCGCATGCCCTCCAAGAGCATCTGGGGCCACGCACGAACAAAGGTCCTTTTCAGGACCTCTCTTCTTAATGATCTTACAGTTGTCTCTACTTCGGGTAGTTCCGGCATAACAAAAAGCACTCCAGAAAGCTTGTTTCAAGAAGAGCTATAGTGTCTCTCTTACCTTGCTTACGATCTCTGCCGGAGTGAAGTGCGCTTTTATGAGAAAGTCCACCGCACCAAGCTTTAATCCTCTTTCTACTTCCGACTTCTGTCCCAAATTGGAAAGTATGATTATCGGTATCTCCGAAGTAGAAGGGTCTTGTTTTACTCTTTCCAGAACCTCAAAACCGTCTATTCCCGGAAGAATGAGGTCGAGAAGAACCATGTCGGGCTTCTCTTCTTTTATCTTCTCTTCTCCTTTTTCACCATCAACAGCCTCCACCACTTCATAACCCTCTCTATCAAGTTTTCTGGTGATCATTTCACGAAGAAATTTATCATCCTCAACAACTAGTATTTTTGACATATTTGAATCTCTTTTTTATTGCGTTTTACTCCGCTTTTCCGATCTGAGAAACCACTTTCTCGATCACCTCCTGTGGATCGAACTCCGTCTTTACGAGCCAATCTTTAGCACCAAGATTCTGAGCACGGTCGATCTCCACCGGTTGTCCGGAGTTAGAAACAACAATGATGGGCACGGAAGACAAGTTCTCATCTTCACTCATCTCTTCCATTACCTCAAAACCTCCTTTCTTGGGCATAATTATGTCCAAGAGAACAAGGTCAGGTATTGTCTCTCTCACCTTTTCCATACCCTCTTCTCCGTCTTTTGCCACTTCTACCTCATACCCTTCCGCAGTAAGCTTTTTCTGCAAAAGATTAGAGAGAATCTCTTCGTCTTCTATTATAAGAATCTTCTTCATTTTCTGTATACAAAGTGTTTACGACCTTTTTAAAAAGTTTAACCGCTCTGTTTTATAATGTCAAATCAACTCTTCTTCAAAGGAAGAGTGAAGTAAAAGGTGCTTCCTTTTCCTTCCTCGGAAGTAAATCCTATCTTTCCTCCATGTGACTCAACAATGTTCTTCGCTATAAAAAGACCCAGACCGCTTCCCTCCGTTTCCATGCGCATAACGTTTGCCGCACGGAAGAACTTTCCAAACATTCTTTTTTGTTGGTCTTCGGGAATACCGGCGCCCGTATCGGCAACAGAGACCTTCAGCTTGTTATCGATCACTTCCATTATAAGAGATATCTTCCCCTCGCTCGTATACTTAGCGGCGTTATCAAGAAAGTTTTGCACTATCATTCCGATCTTCTCTTTGTCCACTTTTATCTTGGGAATCTCCTTTTTCGGTTTCTTGAACTCAAAATTGATCCCTTTCTCTTCTATCTTCTCTTTATAAGTCTCTACTATAGGATCTATCACTTCCATGAAATCTATATACTCCGGCTCATAAACATACCTTCCTTCTTCTATACGAGACACATTCAGAAGATCATTTACCAGATTAACCATGCGCTCATTTGCTTCATATGCCTTGTTGACAAACTGCATCTGCTCCTCCGGAATATCAACCTCATCAATTATTGCAAGCAGCGTCCACTTAATTCCGGAGAGAGGGGTGCGCAACTGGTGGGCAGCAACAGAGACAAATTCGCTCTTCATCTTCTCTATCAGCTTCTCTCTTGTAATATCATGTACGGTAATAAGGGTTCCCATGCTGTTCTTGTCACGCTTGATGGGAATAGTGGTAACTTCGAAGAATAGATTGCCCACCTCCATCTCTTTGCGAGATATCTTCTTTGCTTCTATGTTTATAATGTCCATCACTTGTCTTAGCTCCGGCATAGTGGCAAGCTCTCTTATGTTTCTGCGCACAATATCTTTCTCTTTTACTCCAAAGATCTCTTCTATTTTAGGATTTGCAAGAGAAAGATTTCCTTGACGATCAAAGAGGAACAGTCCGTCCACAAAATTATCAATTATCGCTGATGTTTTCTTTTTTTCCTTTTCCGCCTGCTTGAAAGAGTGATCAACATCTTCCAAGATGTTTAAAAGAGCAGACTTGGAGTCTTCCATCTCTTTCGCTCTTACCTCAAGTTGTTCTGCTCTTTCTTGCAGCTCTTTTGTTCTTTTTTCTACTTCTTTTTCCAGTCTCTCATTTAGCTCACGAAGCTCTCTTGTACGAGCACGCACCTTAACTTCCAGTATGGCTTCCGATTCTTCGAGCTTTTCTTTCGCTTTTTCAAGCTCCTCTGTTCTTTCTTGCACCTTTCTCTCAAGCTCCTCCGTGAACTTCTTTTCTTCCGTAATGTCAGAGATCGTAAAAAAGTATCCCGAGAAGTTATCATCTTCATCTCTTCTTGCAAGAACAGATATCTTTACGGGAACCTGTTTTCCTCTCTTTGTTGTGAGAGTGGCCTCTTTCTCTATCACCGACCTGCTTTCGGGAACTTTTTCTTTCAATTCTTTTATCTCCTCTTCCTTGAAAAGAAAATCTACTTCTTTTCCAATTACCTCCATTTTTTCGTAACCCGTAAGCTCCTGAAAAGCATTGTTGGCATCAAGAATAAAGTCGAGAGGGTTCACCATACAAAAAGCAAAAGGGAAAAAAGCGGTAAGCTCCTCTATGTAACGCCTTAAGTCTTCTATTTCGTTATTTGCCTCTTCTGTAAACTGTTCGTTCTCCGTCATGCTTGTCTCTTTTTAAGCTTCTTTATTTTTTCCTTTAATTCAACCATCTTTAACTCTCTACCAACAACAAGCTTTCTGAACTTCTCCATCTCCTCTAGTTTTTCCTTTAGCTCCTTCTCTTTTTTCTTTACCTCCTTAAGATCAAAGAAAGAGAAGAACACACCGTTTGACTCTTCTTCAAGCATCTTACGATTCCTCGCGAATATGCTTATCGGTATCTTCTCTCCGTCCTTAGAAACTATAACCGACTCCCGGTTGTCGATAGAGTCTTTTTCCATCGTTTCTTCGATAATCCCCTTTATCTCTTTTTCATCAAAGAAAGAAGATATTGGTTCTCCAACCACATCATAGGTATCATACCCCGTGATCTTTGTGAACGCAGGGTTTATCTCCAAAACGGTCCCCATGGGATTTACAAAAAACAAAGGAAGGGGAGTAAAAGAGAAAAGCTCTTTGTTATAGTTCTCGAGAAGATTTATGTCCTCTATAAGTGTTTTTATTTTCTTGTCATCTGCCATTTACAAACAAATTCATGTAAGTTATCTCCCTTGAAGACACACTTTGTCTCTTCAAGCTCAACCTCTTTTTGTACTATAATTCTTCCTAAAGAAGATAAATACCCTATAAGGTAGTTGCAAAAAACGGGATGCGACTCCATCCCGCTAATCTGCAAAACAACACGATCCTCAGCTACTTCTGCAACATCGACACTGCCTACCGTATAATGCTTTTCCCATATCTCGTTTGCCCTTTCAAATGTTTTCTGCGGTGAAAGAAAGTACTTCATAAAGAATCTTATAAGCAGCGAAGCGCGGGGAGCGGCGCGGCCCATCTCTCTTATTCTTTCGTCACTTAGTCCAAGTGCTTCTTTGATAGCAACAAGAGAAAGCATGCGCATACCGAGCGGATAGTAGTCCATAGAAGAAACATCTTTATATTTTAAAGTATATCCGAGATCTTCCATTCTTTTTTCTACTTTCTCAACTCCTTCTTTGCCAAACCTTTTTAAGACAAATCTTTCATCCGTCTTAAGAGTCATTCCGCGCACCTCTCCTTTGAACGACATCATCCTTTCTGCCTCTTTTTTGGTATCCATCCTGTTTATGATTCTACGATTTTTTCTTTTTTTAAGCAAATCTACCACGTTAAAACAAACTCGTGAACCTCATCTCCTTCAAAAACACACTTTGTTTCTTCCACTTCAACCTCTTTTTGTGTGGCAAGCTTTCCCACAGAGGAAAAGTATCCTACAAAATAGTTGCATAGCTCCGGATGCAGTTTCGCTTCGCTTATCTGAACAACCACGCGCCTATCCTCTTCACGTACATCAACAGGCTTCAATTTGCCTACCGTGTAGTGCTTGTCCCACATCTCTTCTGTTTTTTCAAAAGTTTTATTAACAGAAAGAAAATACTTCATAAAGAACTTTATAAGCAACGAAGCGCGGGGAGCGGCGCGGCCCATCTCTCTTATTCTTTCGTCACTTAGTCCAAATACTTCCTTGATCGCTATTATCGATAGTATGCGTACTCCAAGAGGGTAGTAGTCCATGGAAGTAACATCTTTATATTTTAAAGGATATCCGAGCTCTTCCATTCTTTTTTCTACTTTCTCAACTCCTTCTTTGCCAAAATTTTTCAACACAAAACCCTCGTCCGTCTTAAAAGTCATTCCACGCACTTCTCCTTTAAGAGATATTATTTTTTCTGCTTCTTCTTTATTCATATTTACCAAGTTAAAATAAATTCATGTAAATCGTCTCCTTTAAAAGTGCACTTCGTTTCTTCTACGTGTGTTTCTTTCTGAGTGGCAAGCTTTCCTACAGAAGAAAGATATCCCGTAAAATAATTGCAAAACTCCGGATGCAGGTCAATCCCGCTTAAGTGCAAAACAACGCGCCTCTCTTTTTCACGCACATCAACGGACTCCAGCTTGCCCACCGTCCAGTGCTTGTCCCACATGTCGCCTGCTTTTTTGAAAGTTTTTTCTATAGAAATAAAGTACTTCATAAAGAATCTTATAAGCAGCGAAGCGCGGGGAGCGGCGCGACCCATCTCTCTCATCTTTTCATCACTTAGTTCAAGTGTTTCTTTGATCGCTATCAGAGACAGAGCGCGCATCCCAAGAGGATAGTAGTCCATAGGAGCAACCTCTTTGTAATTTAGCGGATATCCGAGCTCCTCCAGTCTCTTTTCTACTTTCTGGAGCGCATCTTTTCCAAAATACTTTATCACAAAACTCTCATCCGTCTTAAGAGTCATTCCACGCACCTCTCCTTTGAGAGACATTATCTTTTCTGCTTCTTCTTTGGTGATTTTTTCTTTCATTTTTTTATAAAAGCTTTCCTGTTTGCTTGCGAGGAAAACGATTAATTAGACTCTTAAAGTTAAACTCTTCCAGTAAAGAGACGGCCTTTTCCTCGCTAAAAGTAAAGCGTGCATCCTTAAGCTCAAATTTCAGAGGAACATCTCTTTTTATAGTAGCAAGGCTCTTGCTTACAAAAACAGTATCCTTGTTCTTTGTCAGTTTATCGTATAAAGAGGAGGAAATCAAAGAAGGGTCTTTTTGAATTGAAGAGTAGACCTCTTCCACTCTACCAAAATCACTCACAAGACTGACAGCGGTTTTTTCTCCTACGCCATCAACTCCGGGAATGTTGTCGGAAACGTCACCCTTTAACGCTTTTATGTCCACCAGCTTCTCCGGAGGAACACCCCCATACTTCTCTCTTACTTCTTCTCTTCCGTAAAGCGATATATCTTTTACTCCTCTTTTTAAAAGATACACGGAAATACTGTTATCTGCAAGTTGGAGAACATCCATGTCTCCACTTACCACTACGGCTTGTTTTTTTCGAGGAATCAAGGAGCACACCGTACCGATGACATCGTCCGCCTCATACCCTTCTTTGTGTAAAACAAGCACCCCTAAAGAGTGAAAGACCTCTTTCATTTTTTCTATCTGCAAACAAAGATCTTCCGGCGGTTTGGGACGATGAGCCTTATACTCTTTATACATATCATGACGAAATGTTTTTCCCGGAAGATCGAAAGCAGCTACCATGTAACGGGGAGAAAAAGCGGAAAGAACGCGAAAAAAAACAAGAAGCGATCCATAGATCGCATTCACTTTTTCTCCTTTTTTGCCGTTTAAAGGGGGAAGCGCATGATAAGCGCGGTGTATCACCGAGTTTGCATCAATTAAAACAACTTCTTCTTTCATTGTAGAAAGCATAGCATATTTTTACTAAAATATGGTAAAGTGCTATTATTTATGAGTCTACGGGGTATAGTGTAACGGCAGCACGAGTCCTTTGGGAGGACTTAGCCTCGGTTCGAATCCGGGTACCCCGACATATGAATAAAAAAACAAAAGAGTTTGCAAGCTTTGTTTCTCAAGAACCCGTCTTTGTCAGATTCCGCAAGGCCGCGGAAAAGATGGAAAACGACAAAGAGGCGCTTTCCCTTATTGAGAAAGTAGAGACTGCAAAATCAAAAGAAGAACTCAAAAAACTTCAAAAAGAACTTTCGGAGAACGAAACATGCGTGGAGTTTTTAAGAGCGCAACAAGAGGCCGTATCCGCTGCCCAAGAGATCTGCAATACGCTCACCGAAGAGACCGGCATCCCTTTTGCAAACGGAGGGAAAAAGCTGGGAGTGGGGTGTTGCGGATAACTTTATAATATGCTATAAACCGAGAGAGTGCGGACGTCGTATAACGGCTATTACCCGACCCTTCCAAGGTCGTGATGTGGGTTCGATTCCCATCGTCCGCTCATTATTTTTTTGGTATACTGATCCAAAAAGTAGTCCCTTCTCCTTGTTTGCTCTCAAATCCTATATCGCCTTCCAGTTTTTTCATTATCTCCCGTGCAAGAAAAAGACCCAGTCCCGAGCCGGGCTTTTTTGTGCGACACACATTACTTGCTCTCTCAAACTTCTCAAACACCTTTTTCTGTTCTTCTTTTGGTATACCTATTCCACTATCTTTTACAGAAAAAATAAATCTTTCTTTTTCCTCTTTGAGGCGCACCTCCACATCACCCCCTCTATCAGTGTACTTTACTGCATTGGAAACAAGATTATCCATTACAATCTTTAATTGAGAAGGGTCGCTTTTCACGTAAGAAGCATCCTCTACAAAGCTTTTGATATTTACGCGTGAATCGTTTCCTTTGTATTCTCTTAAAACCTCCTCTATAAGATTTTTGAGAGAGAAGCTTTCACTTTTAAATTCCACTCCCTCATGGTCGATCTGTGATATATAAAGCAGGTTATCGACCATTTCAGATATTCTTCCCACATTTCCTTGTAAGCTAGAAAGTGTCTCTTCCCACTTCTCTTTTGTCTCTCGATCCGACACAAGTTCTTCAAATCCCCATCTCAGATTGACAAGAGGCGACCTTATCTGGTGAACTATTAGGTCTATAAAGTCTTCCTTCATGCGGTTTGCCTCCGCCATTTTACGAAAACCGTTAACAATAGCAAACGCAAACAGTAAAAGCACCAGCGCCTCTATAAGTATTATTCCCAAAAGTATCAAGGGAATAAGAGGGTGAGCAGAGATACTTTCTCCTACCCAGTAAGTTACAATCACCACCGCCACAATAAAGACGCCAAGTACAGGAAAAAGAAAGTCGGGACATTTGTACAAAGGAAGTCCGTAGCGTTCACAATTCTTTTTGATGTTTAATTTTTCAAGCATGATTGTTATTTAGCGTACTCCACAACCCTGTTCTCTCTTATGAGAGTCACTTTTATCTCTCCCGGATACCTCATCTCTTCTTGTATCTTGTTTGCTATAGAGCGTGCAACTTTCTTTGCTTCAAGATCGTCCATCTTTTCCGGATTAACAAACACACGAACTTCTCTTCCCGCTTGAATGGCATAAGAACGATCAACTCCCTTAAAGGAGTCTGCTATCTCCTCCAGCTCACGCAAGCGCTTTATATAGTTCTCTAGCGTATCTTTTCTTGCTCCCGGCCTGCTTCCGGAAATAGAGTCCGCGGCCTGCACTATAACAGCCTCTATGGTCTCATAAGGATACTCTTCGTGATGCGACTTCATAGCATTTATCACTGCCTCCTCTACTCCAAACTTCTCCATCACTCTTACTCCTATGTCAACGTGAGAGCCTTCCACCTGATGATCAAGCGCTTTTCCAATGTCGTGTAAAAGTCCGGCCTTTTTGCAAACAAACATATTTGCTCCAAGCTCTGCAGCAAGCGCCTCTGATAGATAACTAACCTCTAAAGAGTGCATGAGTACATTTTGCCCATAACTGGAACGAAAGTAAAGTCTTCCCAGCAAACGCACTACTTTCGGATCAAGATCTACTATTCCCGTTTCATAGACCGCTTGCTCTCCCGCTTTCTTTACTTTTTCCACAATCTCTTCTTCCGCCTCTTTAACAACCTTCTCTATTCTTGCGGGCTGTATTCTGCCATCAAAGATAAGTTTTTCAAGTGCCGTTTTCGCCACTTGTCTTCTTATGGGATCAAAGCTGGAGATAAGAACTGTTTCAGGAGTGTCATCAACAACTATCTCCACTCCCGTTAGCTTCTCAAGCGTTCTTATGTTCCTTCCTTCTTTTCCTATTATCCTTCCCTTTGTGTTGTCATCGGGAATGGTAACATTGGTAGTAGTTATGTCCTGTGCCTGAGAAGAGGAGTATTTCTGTATAACAGAAGCAAGTATCTCGTTTGCTCTTTTAAGGTAGCGATCTTCTCCTTCTCTTTCTATCTTGCTTATCCTGTCGAGAATGTCTGCCTCATACTCCTTTTCCAGAGAAGTAAAAAGTTCTTCTTTTGCCTTCTCTTTTGACATCTGAGAAATATTAAGCAAGCGCTCTTCCGCGCTTTTGCGCATCTCTTCTACTTCTGCCTTTAGTTCTTTTAAGCGACGCAGCTTGTTGTTGAATGCCTTTTCTTTCTTCTCGTGCTCTGCAACTCTCTCGTCAAAAGAGTTTTCTCTTCTTAAAAGAAACTTTTCTCTTTTGAACAACTCTTCCGTTTTTTCTTCCGCTTCCTTTTTAGTTTTTTCTATTATCTTTTTCGCCTTTGCCTGAGCTTCACTTACAAGTCTTTTGCTTTCCTTTTCTGCATCGCTTATCTTACGTTGTACTTTGGTCTCGAGCGCCTTGTAGTCCCTTCTCGCGATGGTCTGCCTTGCGTAATATCCCAGCACCGCTCCCACCGCAAGAGCTACCGTAATTACTATAATTAAGGTTATTTGTTCCATGATTTACATTCAGGGGATTGATGTCCGTGCTTTTTTTTGCAAAAAACCAAAAATCGATCAACTCCATAGATATCTTAAAAGTGTTTATAAGCATCAAAATCAAACCCTAAAAACTATATTTGCAATAGTTTCAGGGTACCAGAGTAAACTCTTTTTGTCAAAGCTCTATTTTTTCGATTTTCCGGCAATGACCTGGTCGATCACACCGTACTCTTTTGCTTCTTTTGAGGTAAGGTAAAAGTCCCTGTCGGTGTCTTTCCTTATCTTAGTTATCGGTTTTTTTGTGTGATGAGAAAGTATCTCGTTTAAGCGCTCTCTTATCTTAATTATCTGTCTTGCAGTTATCTCTATCTCCGTTGCCTGTCCACGCGCACCTCCCATCACCTGATGAAGAAGTATCTCCGAATTAGGAAGCGCAAACCTCTTTCCGGAAGCCCCGGCAGCAAGAAGGACAGCAGACATTGACCCCGCCATTCCCACGCAAACGGTGGAAACATCACACTTAACATACTGCATGGTGTCATATATCGCCATTCCTGCGGTAACCGATCCTCCGGGAGAGTTTACATAAAGCTGTATATCTTTGCTAGAGTTGTGACTAGCAAGAAAAAGCATCTGTGCAATGATAGAGTTTGCCACATTGTCTGTTATGGGCCCTCCAAGAAATACTATACGCTCCTTTAAAAGGCGAGAGTATATGTCATACGCTCTCTCGCCATGCTGAGTTTTTTCTACAACTGTGGGAATAAGATTCATATGTTTTAATTGTTACTCTTCTTGACTCAAAGGAAGAACATCTATCTTCCACCCCGTAAGTTTTGCCGCAAGGCGTACATTTTGTCCTTCTTTTCCTATTGCCAGTGAAAGCTGATCCTCGGGTACAGTAATGACCACACTCTCATCTTCTTTTATTTCGATATCATATACCTTTGCGGGAGAAAGGGCGTTCCTGATGAACTGTTCCGGATCTTCGGAATACTCCACTATGTCGATTCTTTCTCCCCCCAGTTCCGAGATTATTGCCCCCACTCTTGTTCCTCTTTGTCCAACGGCGGTACCGACAGGGTCTATTCCTTCTTCTTGAGAGTAGATCGCCATCTTGGTGCGCGAACCCGGTTCTCTGGCAATGGACTTTATCTCCACGGTACCGGAAGCGATCTCCGGCACTTCAAGTTCGAAAAGCTTGGAAACAAACTTCGGAAAAGAACGAGAAAGGTGTATGACCGGACCCTTGGGGTTGTCTTCTACGCTCATAACATAAACCTTGCATCTTTGTCCGGGTCGATAAACCTCTCCGGGAACCTGCTCCTCTTTCGACAAAACCCCCAGCACTTTTCCTATATCTATAAGAATATTCTTTCCTTCTGCGCGCTGAATCACTCCGGAAATAACCTCTCCTTCCTTGTCTTTGTATTCATTAAAGACAAGCTCTCTTTCTGTTTCTTTTACTTTTTGCAAAATAACTTGTTTTGCTGTCTGTGCCGCTATTCTCCCAAACTCTTGCTTTCTCTCCAGCGGAGTCTCTATCTCGTCGCCCACCTGTGCTTCCGGATCTTCTTTTCTTGCCTCTTCCAGTGTTATGTGTCGCTGAGGATTATATCTTACGCGTCCATCTTCCTCCACTTCATCATAGTCTTGATTCTCAGATTCCTCTTCAAAAACAGCATTTGTCTCGTCAACAACAGTTTTCACAAGAGAAAAATCAACCTCCCCTGTTTTGGAGTTGATCTTTGCTCTTATAACCTCTCCTTTTTCTCTGTACTCCTTTTTATAAGCGGTAGCAACTGCCTGTTCTATTATGTCGATAACCTTGTGTTCCGGTATTTCCTTTTCACCGGCAATTTGAGAAACCGCAGATGTAAAACTTTTGATATCCATAAAACTTAAAAAATAATGTCCGACTTCAAGCGGACCAAACTAACACTACTTATCTTCTATGTACGAATATTATAAAAAATATCTCTCTTTGTCAAATAAAGACACTTCTCTTAAAGACCACAAGAAAAAAGTCGTTTACATCTCTTTGCACTCTTTCCAAAAAACAATCACTAGGCACGTTAACCAGTTTAGTTAAAAATAGACAAAGAAAACATTTAAAGCAAAATAAAAACTTGTTTTAAAGAAAATAAGTGAGGACTTGTGCTTCTTTATATATTTTTTTATCTTAGACCGCTAAAAATCATCTAATGGTTAACCATTGGCCAATGATAA
>PWEN01000046.1 GCA_003553505.1 Candidatus Nealsoniibacteriota bacterium
AAACCGATATCAAAGATGTGCTGAGATCGCTGGCCATGATAGCCGGTGAGAATATCATAGTTGATGATTCAGCCGTGGGTGAAGTCACGGTACAGCTGGAAGGTGTAACATACGATGAAGCTTTTCAGCATCTTCTGAACATAAAGGACCTTGAGGCATATCATGATGACCGCATCACCATAGTGGCTTCTCCCGACAGAATCGATGAACTTTACAGGGAGGTAGACCGCAGGTTGATAAGACTGGACCATATAGAGCCGGAAGCCGCCCAGGAAGTCCTGGTGGAGATGGTGCCCGAACTTGATGTACAGATATCCCCCACTCAGAACCGTCTTATACTGCGGGGATTTACACACCATCTTGACGAAGCCGCGGAAATTATGGCCGATATTGATGAACCGGTCGATAGAGAACACCGTGTAATCGAGATCTTTGAACAGAATCCGCAGGATGTGGCCGAGGAACTGAGCGAGCTCTTTCCGGATCTGACGGTTAGAGCCAGACCACAGGCCGGCGATATAATCCTGCAGGGCAAAAGGGCCGACCTGGACGAAGCTGAAAATATGATAGCCGAGCTCGATGTGCCTGACAGGGAAGTTGAGGAGATTTACAGGGCCACCGATGTTGAAGCTGAGGAGCTGCTGCGGGAGATTGAAGGTCTTTATCCCGAGGAAAGGCTGGAGCTGAGGAGAGAGGATAACATAATCACACTGCAGGGCAAACCCGACATAGTGGAAGAAGCGCTGGAACTTTTAGCAGAACTGGATGAGGTAGAAGAAGTTGTGGAGAGAAGAACTCACCGCGCTGATTACATAGATCTGGAGGAGCTGGAAGAGATAGTGACGGATATGTATCCGGAACTTGAAGTTTCGCGCAGTGAGGGTGAGAGAACTATAGTTATGCAGGGGGATGAAAGGGATTTAGAGCAGGCTTATTCCATGGTCCAGGAGATGGACCAGGCCCGACGCCAGGTTATGATTGAGGTTTTAATTGAAGAGATATCACATACTGAGATGAAAGATCGGGGTGTTGATCCAGGCATATTCACCGATATCACAACCATAGGTGTGGATTATGATGCCGGTGAGATAGATGTCACCGCTCCCGATCTTTTTCGCCTGATGGATGAAGAAGGTTTATCGGAGACTATGGCCAGGCCCCGACTGATGACACTGGATGGTGAAGAAGCTGAGCTGGTCATAGGTGATAGAGTCCCCTATGAGGTAAGGGAGGTTGTGGACGGGGAAATCCAGACTGTGGATTACGAATATGCCGATGTGGGCATAACACTGGATTTTGTGCCCACTATAACCAGGGATGATACAATAACACTTGATATTCGTCCTGAAGTCAGCACAATAACAGATATGGGTCCGGACCTGGCACCACCACAGGTAAGGACGCGGGAGATGGACAGCATTCTCTCCCTCGAAGATGGTGAAACCTTTGCTGTAGGCGGTCTGATCCAGGATGAGATTGAGGAGACTATCAGGGAATTTCCCCTGCTGGCCGATCTGCCCATACTGGGTGAGCTCTTCCGCTACCGCCAGGAGGAGGAAGAGAAGACCGAGATCGTAATTTTCATAACCCCGCACCTGATCGATATCGGTGAAGATGTATCGGCTGAAGAGATGGAAGAACTGGATACTGAAGAGAGAGTTGAGGAGTTTGAAGAAGACATCCCTGAGACTGAAGAAATGGATGAAGAAGATGTAGAGGTGGATGTTGAGGACGAGGAAGAGACAGAGGAAAGGTCTTCACTGCAGGAGATTATGGAAGACAGAAGAGATGAAGAAGAAGTTGATGAAGAAGCTGAGGTTGTCGAAACCCGGGAGATGACAGCCCAGGAGCTGAATCAGATTCTATTCCGTTCCCGTCTGGGGCGCAGGCCTGACTGGCCGGAAGAATATGAGTTCAGCTTCACAGCCGATGAGAGAATATCAGATGAGGAACTTAAAAACATGTATGACGTCAGCTCCGATGATATATCTGTGAGCGAGGTTGACGGGATTTATGAGTATGATCTGATCCTTCCTTCGGATATGGTTTATGAGCTTGAAGAGGAAGAAACACTGTCCGAGATAGCTGACCTGAGCGGTCTGACAGAGGATGTTATTCTGGAGGCCAGCAGGCTTTCTGCTGATGAAGTTGAGGCTGGAACCACACTTATTATGCCATTTGAGCACTGAGCAGTGAGGGTTTTATAAAAATATCTCATCGGGGAGGGGGATTTTTTGAAAAAGTATTTCATTATTATACTGCTGGTTGTTACAGCCGTAAGCCTGACGGGATGTACTGATTTTTTAAACATTCAATCTGCCAGCAAGGATTATCATGATATGACAATGGAGGAACCTGATGGCCGGGGTGATGTAACTCCCTCACCGGGCAGGCATTCCTATGAGGAGGGGACTACTGCTCCTATCTCTGCTGAACCTGAAGACGAAGATTCCGCCTTCATAAGGTGGGAGGGTGACGAAGTAGCTGAAACATCAGAAAAGCACACAAAAGTTATGATGGGGTCTGATGTAACCATCAAAGCCATCTTTGCCGAAGACATCGTGCGAAGACTTCGTCTGGAGAATAATATCTCCACTGCCGGAGAATTATCCGGTTCGGGCCGATATAATATGGAAGAAGAGGTAGAGATAAGTGTAGAGGAAGAAAATCTGGGTTACCGCTTCTCCGAATGGGAGGTTATAGAACCCGATGACGGTGTCGATGTGGATGACAGGGACGCCAGAAGTACTGTTCTGGAAATGCCAGGCGAGGATGTGAGGGTGCAGGCTAAATTTGAAGATGTGGGATACGGAAAGGTGAGTTTAACTGCATCAGATTCTGATGGTAAGGATGAGCTTTCAGGTTATGGAAAATATACTACGGATGAAGAAGTGGAGATAACCGCAGAAGCAGCCAGCAACTGGAGATTTGTAAGCTGGATTAATAGTGACTTGGCTTTTGATGATGACACTGCTTCGCAAACAACATTTGATATGCCGGATGAAGACATTGAGATTGAAGCAGAATTTGCTCATAATCCCCATCTTGAATTGGAAGCTGAAACAGGTGGAGAAATAACATCTGAAGGCGGGCGTTTTGCCCCGGATACCCGTGTGGAGATCAGCGCAAATTTTCACGAGGGTTATAGTTTTGAAGGATGGACAGTCGTTGATGGAGACGGATCCATAAGTGCACCATCCGAGTTAGAAACTACATTTACTATGGGCAAAGAGGATGCAAAGATAAAAGCTGAATTTAAAGAAGGACCTAACTCAGACTGAAAAGCCAAAATAAAAATCATATGGTTTTTAATCGGGAGTGAATTCTTAATCGAATGCGCTCTTTTTTTATTTTAGGGGTAAAAAAGTACCAATTGCATTATAGGTAAAAAGTTACAATATGCTCATTTTAGCTATAAATACGGGCAGGTGGGACTTTTGGCATATGTTAAAATTGCCCTTGAATATATATAATTAAAACATGAAATTAAAAACATTAAAGTTGTATTTGTCGCAGATGAAATCTCAGTCAGATAGATTAATTAAAAATAGATGTTTATAAAGCAAGTCTAAGATAAAAGACAAAAGAATTTTTTTATAGAAAAATTTAAGCAGGGATGATAAATATGAAAAAACTCATTACTTTTACGGCTTTTATAATGGTCATGCTTTTAGTGCTGGGGGGTTGTGATTCTGTCAACGTGGACGAATCAGGCGGCAGTTCAGGTGTTGCCGATCACAGCGAAGATAACGAGCTGCTTTTGCAGGTTTATGAGGATAATGATGGAGAAGAGATGCCTCTGGACCAGGTTAACATAATTATGGAACATAATGGTGATTATGTTACCGCTGCATCTCTGGATGAAGATGAAGGTCTTTACGGATATGAAGATCTCAATCTTGAACAGGGAGAGAATTATGAGCTGGAGGCCAAAAGAACAGATTATGAGGATAAGGAATTTCAAATATATATGGACGATTATAGAACAAGTCATGATGTAGAGATGACTAAAACAGAAGACAGCAGCAACGATAACGGAGAAAATGGCGATCAAAATGGAGACGACGAAGAAATTGTTCCCGATGAAGATGATTTTGTAAAGGTGGCCGAAGGTAAAGTTGATGAGCATACTTTTGATAAAGATGAATATGATTTTGAACTCGAAAGTATAAAAATAGATTATGATATGAAGATGAGTCAATACGTAACAACAAATGCTGAATTTGTAGAATTTCTCAATGATGCAGGTGTAGCTCCAAACGGCGATTATTCAGGCGAAAAGATGCTTGATCTGGATTCAGAGCACAGTCAGATTGAATATGCTGATGGGAAGTTCAAGCTGAGAGATCGAGACGATATCGAGGTAGATGATTATCCCGTAATAGAGGTTACCTGGTATGGTGCAGCTGCCTATGCCAACTGGCTCAGTGAAAAGAATGGTTTTGAACCTGCCTATGATCTTAGCGAGTGGGAGCTAAAGGATCCAGTGGAAAGTGTGGAAGGTTACAGACTGCCAACCGAAGAGGAGTGGGAGTTTGCGGCACGCGGTGGAGTTGAGGCAGATGAAGGTAATCCGACACTCTATCCCGGTGATAATGAGGATTTTGAACTGGATGATGTTGCCTGGCACTGGGGCAACTCAGATGGCGAAGATAGCCTGGATTTAGTTGAGGGAAAAGGCCCCATGCCTGTAGGTGAGAAAGATGCCAATGAACTCGATCTTTATGATATGAGCGGTAATGTTAGGGAATGGACCAATACAGATAATGTATATATGAACGGCAGCTGGGGAAGCCCGGAACCCGATGGAGAAGATGATGAGGGAGATGGAGAAAGCGATGGAGAAGATATAATAGACCATTTCCGCGTTAATTACAGGTACGAGGAATCAGAGGGGCCCGCACACAGCAGACGCCATATAGGCTTTCGCCTGATCAGAACCGAGCAGTGATGAAGACATCTCGAAATAGAGAGGTGAAATTAATGAAAAAAATTCTATCCCGGCAGGACGGTGTAGCTCTGGTAATGAGCCTTATTCTACTTGTGGTTGTGGGGATTCTTGCAGCTGCCTTTCTCAGAAGCAGCCTGCATAATATTGTATTCGGCCAGAGTGAACTTGATGAGCAGAGAGCATTTTACGCAGCCGAAGCTGGGATCGAGCATTTAATTTCAGAAAACAATTTTGATGAGGACACAGCGAATGATCTGGATGAGCAGATTATAACCTATGGCAATGGAGAAGATGCCAGGTATGAAGTTGAATTTTTGGGTGATGATGACGGGGTCATGAAATTTGAGTCCACCGGCCATTTCAATGGAGCCTCAGAAACAATAAAAATAGGTTTGGGAGGTCTCTCCTGGGGCGGTGAGCACGGAATTAATATTAATAATCCGGATGAAGAATGGTGGGATGACAGTCTTTATCAGCTGCCCGGGGAAGAGGGAGCTGATGAGGAAGATAAACTGGAAAGAAATATACTTGTGGGACCTATTTTTGAACATACGGATGATATAAATAATTATGATGATCTGGAAAGTGTTTTCAATGATCAGGATGAAGTTTATATTGATCTTCTCAATAAATCTTCCGGCGAAGAAGAGAATGACGAAGAAAACGACGAAGAAAACGGTGCTGACGATGATGATGCAGAAGAAATTGAAGAAGAGGATTACGAAGATATTGAAGTGAAAGACAAATATGAAGGTAAAGTTGTTTTTGTGGATGGTAATCTTGAACCACCTATAACGAGTAACTTAACCTTTAAGGACTCCATCGTTATCGTCAGAGAGGGAGTGCAGTTCACCGGAGATATGACTTTTGAAAACAGTCAGCTGATAGTCTTCAATGAAAATTCGGATAATAGTAATCCTGGAGCTTCTACTGCAAGCAATACTTCCGGTGGTGGCCAGGCTCCGGTAAGAATAGTTGGTGTTCCTTCAGGAGATTTCAGCTTCGATCCCGGTAAATTATATGGTACTATTTCAGAAAATGTAGTTGAAAGTTATCCGGAGCCTCCTGAAGACAGAGATCTGCCTGATGGCAGTGAGGTTGTATTTGAAATATTAGAAGAGATGGAGAATATGTCAGAGAGCGTATGGTATGGAGTTAGATAATTT
>PWEN01000001.1 GCA_003553505.1 Candidatus Nealsoniibacteriota bacterium
AATGGAAAACAGTTTACCAGTGGCTTGATTATTACAATTATCAAAGGTTACACTTAAGTCTTAACGGGTTAACACCTGAAGAAAAACTAAAAAGTGTTACCCTTGAGTGTTAACTGTACAAAGATAAAATAATTTGTGCAAAATACAGGCTTAAAAAACAGATTTCCATCAAAAAATTAAATTTTGCAGAAAAGGTTTTTTTTGCTACCCTTGAAGCATCATGATCATCAAGAATAAGAAAGCATACTTTGACTATCATGTCCTTGATAAGATAGAGGCCGGCATAGAGCTTTTCGGACACGAAGTAAAGGCAACACGTCAAGGGAAGGTATCACTTAAAGGATCTTACGTTACCATAAGAGAGGGAGAGGTGTTTCTTGTAAACTGCGATATCGCGCCTTACCAGCCACGAAACACCCACAAAGAATACAATCAAAAAAGAGATCGCAGGTTGCTTTTAAATAAAAAGGAGATAGAAAAACTCGCCATAAAAACAGAAGAAAGAGGGGTTACTCTTGTTCCTCTTTCAATATACAACAAAAAGGGTATCATCAAGTTAGAGATAGGAGTAGTGAAAGGAAAAAAGAAGTGGGATAAAAGAGAGTCGATAAAGAGAAAAGATATGGAGCGTAAAATGAGAGAGATAAAGAAATAAAAAAGAGGCGGTTGCGCCTCTATTTTGTTGCTTCCTTCACTATCTTCTCAAAAGTTTCCGGACGTGACTCTGCAAGCTGAGAGAGAACCTTGCGATCGATTTCAATTCCTTTCTCTTTCATAGAAGAGATGAGTTTACTGTAAGTTGTTCCATGTTTTCTGCAGGCACTGTTTATCCTTGTGTTCCACATTCTGCGCATCTCTCTCTTTTTGTTCCTTCTGTCACGATAAGCGTAACTCCACGCGTGCATAAGCGCCTCTTTGGCAGCCTTATACTTCGTGCTCCTTCCCCAGCGAAATCCTTTCGCCTCCTTTAAAATATTCTTTCTTCTTTTGTGTGCCGCTTTTCCTCTCTTAACGCGTGCCATAAGCCTAATACTTTAAAAGTCGTTTAATCTTCTTTAGTTCCGAATCGTTTAGTTCTGTGAAACGATGGGATTGACGTCTCTGCTTGCCGGTCTTCTTGGCATTGTAGTGCCCGTGACCGGAAGGACGCCTAAGAACCTTTCCGTTCCTTGTTATCTTAAACCTCTTTGTTATTGATTTTCTTGTTTTCGGTTTCATTTTTTTGAAATTGTTACTGTAAGGCCACGGGGCTCTCTGCTTATCTCGCCTTCCGTCCTTATATTTTCCTCCTCTCCCACAAGCTCTATAAACTTGTTTATCTTCTCCTTGGCAACATCTCCAAGTGCTTTTTCTCTGCCTCGAAGGGGAAGAACTATGCGCACGGAGTTACCCGCTTTTAAAAACTTTATTGCCGAGCGCACCCTTGTATTCATGTCATGCTCCGAGATAGAAAATCCCAGTCGCACGGACTTCATTTGTGGCTTGCTCGACTTACCTTTCTTCTTTTCTTTATAAGAAAACTTACCGTAATCTATTATTTTACAGACAGGGGGGTCCACATTTCCCGTTACCTCCACCAAATCAAGCCCCCTCTCTTCCGCCATCCTTAACGCTTCCTCTGTAGAAAGAATCCCGAAGTGTTCTCCTTGATCGGAAACAACCCTGACCTCTTTCGCCCTTATCTCGTTATTTATGGGTGTTTTTTTCTTTTTCAATATCCTCTTTATTACGATTTGTGGAGATGGGGAGCATGACCTCCCGTCCGGAAACTCGACCCAAAAGGATCTACAAGCTTATTCCGGTTTGTTTTAGAACAGAGACCGGTAAACCGGACAAAAGCATCTCTGCCTTGCGCCTTTTATTGTTTCAAAGATTACGGATAAAGCGCATAACCGCAAACTTCTATCCTCATTTTTGACACCTCGATCCGCCTATGAGGAATCAGCGGGGAGATGCCGCGTTACGCGTTAGCTAACGCGGGTTCGTTTTCAAATAAGTTGGCACTTATTTTCGGTTGCAGGTTTAAGGAGACTGCTCTCCGCTTGCACCATTTAAGTCAAGGGTTTCCGTCGAAGCAACTCATCCCCTTGTCATGAGCCCTAATATACACGAATTCTCCGATTTAGTCAACATCTTCAGGTGCTATAATGGAATCCTCTCTTATATAGTAGAGAAGTAGAGTAGAAAAAGCATTAAGCAGAAACACCAAAAAGAATATGGCTCGAAAACCTATAAAGGCCGCCATCACTCCTCCCAGTACAGCAGCAACTCCAAAAGCGTACCCCAAAGCAGTGCTCTGCAAGCTCCATGTATAAGCCTCCCAGTTTCTGTCAATATGACGCGTAAACATGCCAAACCAAGCGGGAACCACCATCGCCATTCCTACACCGCGAAATATCTCTAAGAGAAAAACGTGCCAAACGTTAAACGCGAATATGTATAAAAGGGGAATGGCAGTAGTGATTATCATTCCTTTTTTAAGATAAGAAAGGTCATCTTTTTCTCCTTTTACTTTATCCATGTGGTGCGCAAAAAAAGGCTGCAAAGTGGACTTTACTATCCAATAAAGCGCCACTGCCAACCCCACGGTCTCCAGCGTTCCTCCTTTTATCTGCTCTGTCATGAATATAGCAAAAACCGGGGAGATTAAACCCCACCCGGCATAAAGAAAAAAATCAGAACTGATTAGTTTTAGAATTAAATAATTCGGCTTAAACACAACTAACGATTTACTCTTCTATCTCTTTTTCCATTTCTTTTAAGAGGGCGATAAAGTACTCGTCATCGATCACCTCTTTTGCTCGGCGAACCCAAAGCTTGTGCTCTATTTTACCGTATCTTTTATAATAATCCAACCCCTGAAAGAGATTGATCATTTTATCTCCTTGCTTTACGAGCCTGCTCTCCGGAGAAACGCCTTCTTCATAGTCTCTCCAGATCTCCATTATCTCATCTCGCAGATCATCCTCCATTTCTTCCGTGAGTTTCTCCATCGCATCTTGCTCCATCTTCTTCTTTATCTCTTCCATACGCACTCTTTGTTTTGTGGTCGGCCTCTTTTTCTGTGGAACAATATTCTCTACATCCTCTTTTGTTGCCTCACGATCTTCATCAAGCGCAGCAGCATCATAAGAAGTAAGGTCTGGAGAGTGAACCTCACATATATCATGAACAAGAGCCATCTTTAATGCCCTTTCCATGTCAATATCATCCTTTTCTCTGCCCACAACCCACACAAGCAGAGCAAGATGAAATATGTGTCCCGCGGTGGTTTCCGCTTCTTCTATATCGTGAAGCATCCATCCTCTTCTACGCACCTCTTTGAGTTTTCCCGTCTCCTTCAAAAGCCGCAGTACGCTTTTCATGTTTTTTAGTAGCTTATCTTTTTTATCTTATAGGTAACCTCGATCTTGCTGGAAACAGTCACCTCATCCCCTTCTTTTGCCCCCATAAGCGCTTTTCCAACAAGCGACTCGTTCGATATCTTATCCATGGCGGGATCTGCCTCCATGGTACCCACTATATGAAATTTGTCCACCTGCCCATTCGCCTCTAAAGTAACAAAGGCACCGAGGCAAACTTCTTTACGTTTTCCTTTGGGGGGAGATATGATCTCTGCATTTTTAACTACCTCTTCCAGTTTTGCGATCTTAGAGTCTAAAAAGCTCATATCTTTACGAAAATTCAAGTACTCCGGATCAACATCTTCGGAATGAAAGCACTGTGGTGCTCCATACTTCACTTTCTTTTTGCGAAACCTCTTAAGTCTCTCAAGCTCCTTTCTTGTTCTTTCGAGTCCCTCTTCTGTTAAATGATAATTTTTGTTCTTCATAAAGATTCAGCTCCCTCGTTTTTTGCGGGGGAGCTGTAGAAAAGTTTTTTATGTTGTGTGTTGTGTAGATTTTCTACCTCCCCCTCGAGTCGGAAATAAAGACGGCAAAACCAAGGGCAATGGACATGCACCCTTTTGTATATGCTGGCTTTATGTTCAACTCTTTAATCATAAGTTACTAATCTTAACCTTTACTGATTTTTTGTCAATAGCTTGTACTGATTTGTCAGCCCAACGTGATAATGTCCGCTTTAAGCAAAGTAGAAATGTCCGCATAAAAAAGTAGAATAGCAATTAAAGGTCACAAGTATTAACCAATTAATCAACGCTATTCTACTATGGAGCATTTTATCATGTCTCAAAAAGAATTCGAGAGGTATCGCATCATAATAAAGGGAAGGACGCGGCACGTCTTCTTTAAGAAGACCTGCGACGCTTACTTCTTTTAAAGAAAAAGGTATCGAATAATCCACAAAAGAAAGCAGTTACAAACAAGGCAGATAATGATCAAAGAAATCTCACAAAAGGAAGGGAAGAGTATCCCGAAAGAAAAATCATTTCGGCAAGCATTAAACAAAAAGTCGATATTAATTAAAAGTTAATATTTTGGTTTAACATTCGCATTAAAATGTCAATTTTAAAATTTAAGTAACAGTATATTTTTGATTTACTACAAGAGTTAATTGCACTTTTTAGCACATTTCCTTATCTACACTCTCTCCACCTCTTTTTTTATAAAATGGAGAGTTTCTGTTTTTAAATACTTTCTCGTTCTACTAAAATTATCGTACTCAAGCAAAACATTGAGATCTTCCTCAATCACTTTTCTGGTTACTTTTTTCTCAATGAACTCCATTAACTCCTCCATGTGCCTGTACAAAGAAACCCCTCTTCTCTCACGGATTATATCCTCACTGTAAGGATATCCTTTGAAGAAAAAGTGGTGTATATCATAAATATCTCTCCCAGCAACCTTTCCTCCCCTGTCCAGTGGAGCAATAAGTTTGTGTGCAAACATAGTGTCAACTGTTTGGCAAATCAGTGTCCTGTTTATCTTGGGAAGATGAACCGGTTCATATCTGTTTGAAAGATATACTTTATCCAACATCTCCACTTTTAGTGTGTTTCTTCCTTCTCCAGGATACTTTAAAAAGAACTGCAACGCTCTTTTGCTTTCATCTTTAATCTCTAGATTTAACTTTTTAAATATATCGTATAGTGTTTTGCGAATCTCTTTTTTATCTGCACCTTCCTTGATATCAAAATCAAGATCTACAGAAAACCTGTCCAGTAATCCACGCATCTTTGCACAAGTACCCCCTTTAAAGAATATATGACTGGAAATACTTTTACTGTCAGCTATCTCCGAGAGAAGGCGATTCATCTGTATCTCGTGTCTTGTATGTTCTTTTTTTACGCTCATCAGTAACCGATTGTATTTTTAATCTCTTTTACCTTTTTCCAATCAATACTTTTTTCATTGTCAAAATAATAGTGCGGATTAAAGTAAAGCATGTCAGCAACCGCCCTCTCTAAAGAAGCTTTTGCTATGCTCCCAGAAAACAGTATTCCTGCAGGGTTATAAAGATAATCTTCCTTCATCTTGCGAACAAGAAAAGAGTAGTACTTTATCTTCATTCTTTTGGATATGTCGGAAACAAGAGTTATGTACTTTATATCTTGAAAAATAACACCATTTTCTTTGAGAATACTTTCCGTGCTTACATATCCATATCTTTTAAGTGCCATTACTCCCAGGTAAAAAGGATCTAATTTTTCTATGGGTAGTGTAGAATAAAAACCTTTGTGTATGCTTTTTAGTAATCCTTTTTTGATATAACGACTTATCGTCTTATAAAGAGTATTTTCATTACTAATCCTCCAAAGAACAGCAAGATCCTGGGTGTGATAGATGCTTCTTCCATCTTCAAGTAATATCTTTATTCTATTGTCAGTTTTGTTCGTAAGCATTCTATTATCATGTACAATTATGTACATGATAAGCTATCGCTATCTTTTTGTCAATACACTGCACTGGTCTGTCAGCTAAAGGTGAGTTTGGCCCGCAGTAAGTAAGGTAGAAATGTCCGCCTAAAAAAGTAGAATAGCAAACAAGTGTTAAGCAATTAACCAACGCTATTCTACTATGGAGCATTTTAATCATGTCTCAAAAAGAAGTCGATAGGCACCATATCATA
>PWEN01000027.1 GCA_003553505.1 Candidatus Nealsoniibacteriota bacterium
AAATGGAAAACAGTTTACCAGTGGCTTGATTATTACAATTATCAAAGGTTACACTTAAGTCTTAACGGGTTAACACCTGAAGAAAAACTAAAAAGTGTTACCCTTGAGTGTTAACTGTACAGAAAGTGCTACTGACAAACATGGTTGATCTCTGTACACTCAAGTCTATCTATGTGCACTTTTTCTCTGTAATGATCATGATCTATGCAGTAGACTTCTTCATCATCGGAGATCATCTCTGTGTATGCACAATATACTCTATTGTCCCTGCCTTGCTCATCTTGTCCCATATAAACAGTTATTGTCTGTCCTTCTGCGGGAAGCTCTGCCTCTATTTCATCAAACTGATCATCCTCAAGATTCTCATAGTCTCCATCTCTGACTCTTAGAGATTCTGCATAAGAAGCGAGCTGATTCATGTTGTTTGTAACAACAACGTCACCAGATCTGCTTTGGTGTCTTTCCAGTCCCATTATGGTCATTGCGACAAGCATGCCAAGGTCAGAAAACATATTCTCTTTAATAAATTCAAATCCATAGTAATCAAAAAAATTAACTCCCGCTGTCTGCTCGCTTTCTCTTAACATACTATCTTCCTCTGCAAGAGAAAGAAAAGGAGTGAGAAGCAAAGTAAGAGATATTGCTACAACTTTGACTTTTCTCATGTCTTTTATGTTATTACTTTTAACTAACAAAATCCGGCAACTTGTTAGAGCAAGATACCGGACATATCTTTTACAGTTCTATTTACTGACAAGAATAATTGGGAGATTCGCAATTAGATACATCATCTACACGCCCCCTGTTGTAGTTATAGTCTACACAGTAGTACTCGCTATCATCGGAGATCATCGTCGTATATGCACAGTACCTTCTATTTTCCCTGTTTTGCTCGTCAGCTCCCATCTCAACAGTTATGTCTTCGCCCGCAGGATGCTCATTCTCTATCTCAGTAAACTCAGGCTCATTAGTAAGCTCTCCATAGTCTCCATCTCTGGCTCTTACAGATTCTGCAAAGGAGGCAAGTTGATTCATGTTGTTTGTAACAACAACGTCATCAGCTCTATCTTGGTATGCTCCCCAACCTACCATAATCATCGCAGCAAGCACACCAATGATGGCGATAACAACCATCAACTCAATTAAAGTAAAACCCTTCTCTTTATGCATTTTTATTATGATTATTAATTTAATAAATACTCAACCTTTTTTATATTGCATTGACAAAAATCAATGACTGTGGACGAAAAAGTGCTTAAAAGGAAAACATAGACTCTTGCCATCAGAATATCTCAATTTCAAAATATTGTAAATAGTTTTTTTGTAGGAAAGAAAACGATCCTTCTTTTTTTTATCACCATCGCTAAAAACAAAAGAGAGTGCTTCCGTGACTTCTTCTGGACTTCCCCGAACATAGCTCTCGACGCTTCTTACATCTTTAACCCCCAAAAAAGAGGAAACATCCCTGTAATCAACACGGTCAATCTCTACTTTCTCTTCTCCTATCTCCTTTAAAAGAGAAACCCACTCACTTTCCCTATCTTTATAGGTCACAAAAAGGAGCGGCCCCATCTCTGCCGCAAAAGAAAGAAAACTTCTCCAGTTCTCATCCGGAAGAGCATCACACACAAGAACCATATCAAAGCTTTCTTTTATGGGAAAAGGAAAGCTTCCCTGCATAACATCTACTCCCTTACTTTTTAATTTAGAGGCAAAGTAATAACTTTCCTCCACCGCCAAGTAGCGCTGCACTTTTTCTGACAAGTGAGTGCTCATCGTTCCTTCTCCCGCCCCTATATCCAAAAGAGAGGACACACCTCTCTTCTCTATCTCTTTTGTTATCTCTTCTAAGAGAACTTCTTTCTCATTTGTGTGTTTTAAAAAGTTTTCAAAGTCTTTCTCGTAGTTCATAAAACATCGCTAACCGCCGTACGGTAAGCACAAAAATCACACTCCAAAGAAGCGGGAGGAACAATGTTCCTTTCAAGCGTTTCCTTTATATCACAAACAGTTCCTTCCACCCAAGAATCGTCTCCCTTGTAAGGAATAAGGGTAATGTCAAACTCCAGCTTTCCGTCAAACTTCTCCACATCCGTCCTTCCGTTACAGTAAACAAAGTACCCTGTATCAGATACCGACAGCTCATTTCCCCTTAAAAGCCACTGATAAACCTCCATCTGCCTTTTGTATCCATCCTGCCAACTCTTGTTTAGCTCTACTATCTCCTCGTTCTTAGAAGTAGCCTTGTAGTCCACCACAATATACTCCCCTTTGGAGTTAATCCAGAGATCATCTATTGCACCGGAGATAAGAAAACCTGTTTCTTCGTGTAAAAACTGCACTCCCTTAAAGTTCTCTCTCCAAGCGTCAAGCTTGTTGTGAAAAGCGGGGCGCGCATCGACTCCATAACGTTCTATCAGTTCGTGTGTCTCCCCTTTTTCACGCAAAATATCAAACTCTTTCTTTAAAAGTGCATCAACAGCACTATTGAGTGCAAACGGATACCCCGGGGGACGTTTTACTCCCAACTTATTGTCTATGTAGAAACATCGCGGACAGTCCAAATAAAGGTCTATCTTGGAACGACTAAGCTTGAAGTTCTTCCCTCCGTAGTTGTATTTGCTGCTCCTTTTTGCGTTATAATAATCAGACATTAAATGTATTATAAAGGCAAAATCTCATTTTGAAAACAGTTCTGTGCTAAGGTACTTATCCCCCCTGTCCGGCATAACAGTAACAGTTACTCCTTCCCCTACTCTTTTTGCGGCAAATATATTTGCACCGGAACTCATACCAACAAACAATCCTTGCCTATGAGCAGTTTCCCTTGCAGTATAAAAAGCGTCTTCTTTAGAAACATGTATCTCGCTGTCAATGAGCCCGTTTTCATATATCTCTCCTGCAAAGTCCTTTTCTTGATTTTGCAAACCCTGCAATTTGTAACCTTCGGGTGGCACTACAGACACTATTTTTGTTATTGGAGACTCTTCCTTAACCCTTTTTGCAGTCCCCATCAGTGTCCCCGAGGTACCCATGCCAGCAACAAAATAATCAATGCGTGGAAACCCTTCCAGTATCTCCTTTGCAAACCCTTCATAGTATGCGCGATAATTATCAGGATTATTGAACTGGTCAGAGAACCAGTAAAGCTCGGGACTACTATCCCTCATTTCCCGTGCCTTTTTTATAGCTCCTTTTGTTCCCAAACTTCCTTCTGTAAGGATAAGCTCCGCCCCAAGCGCTCTTAGCATTGTTTTGCGCTCCTCACTCATGCGCTCAGACATAACAACAGCCACTTTGTATCCTTTCTGCGCACCAATCATGGAAAGAGATATGCCCATGTTGCCACTTGTAGCCTCTAGTATTACCTTTCCTTTTTTAAGGTCTCCTCTTTCTTCCGCCCTTTCAATCATATAAAGAGCGGCTCTATCCTTTATCGATCCGCTAGGATTCTGTCCTTCAAGCTTTATGAAGAGATTCTCTTTTAGTCTTATAGCAGGAGTGTTTCCTATGGTTTGTAGTATATTCATGTTTTATTAAAGAAATTAAAAAGCTCCCGAACTGTTCCGGGAGCCACGCATTTTATACACCTAAAGCTCTAACGCCAAAGAGCGCCTCCCGGAACACTCGTACATGTACAAATAAAAATCATCATATTCTTTCTTAGGATAACACAGAACTTAATTCTTGAAAAGCTCTTTTAAAAAGTGAAGATCATCTCTTAAAATAACATCGAATTTTTCCCTATACTCTTCCGAGGGATCTTCGTTGAGAACCGCTATTTTTAGTATGTTTTTATAATCAAAGCCTTTTGCCATATCGGCATCATTCAGGCTATCACCGAGAAGAACAACGTTCCTTCTATCCTTTACAGTATCAAAAACATCCGGAAAGCTGCTTATCGTTGTTTCATCCTTATTCATAGAATGTATAAAGGGTTTTTGAGGAGAAACAGCCTTCCCTTCTTTGTTCCAGTTAAATCTGTTTACTATGTAAAAAATATTATTATAATCCAAGCCCCTTTCTTTCAAGATCATCTCTACCGCATCTCCGCAACCGCAAGCAGAAAAGATAACAATAGGAATACCTTTTCTGTAAAGCAACTCAAGAAAATCTTCTGCACCATCTCTTAATTTTATCTTTTCGCTTTTTGCTATTTCAAGAAGGTCAGACATTGATATGCCGGAATCAACAAGCAACTTATAGTGTTCTCCCCACCACTCGTTCATTATTTCTCCTTTCTTTTCCTTGGATATGGAAGAGTCTTTTTCCAGGGGACGATACTTCTCAAACAAACGAGTTGCTTTTTGTGCGTAGTCATCTGTAAGATAACTACCGTCACGCAATATAGCCATGACTTTTTGCAGCGTAAGGGTGTTATCAAAGTCGGAAACAACATGCACATCTTTCCACTGCTTTGCTTCTTCTAATTTTTGAGGATTAATGATGATGTTACTCATTAAAGATCCGGGGATTTTTATCTTCAAACTTTTCTACCAACCTTTTTATTAAAGGAACCTCCCCTTTTTTAAGATAAAAATATCCTGCCACAGAGGCAATCACTGCTCCAATAGTGTTTAGTATCATATCCCACATGGTATCCATTACCCCCACTCTCGTATCACCTTCAAGTCCCCTTGATTTCTGCATATCAGCACCAAAGATAGAGTCCACACTAAACTCAAATATCTCCCACAAAGCACCCATGGCAACAGCAAAAAAGAAGGAGAAAAAAGCTATCATCTTAAATCCCGCCCTGAACTTATCTTTTTTGTAGAGAATGTACAAAAAAAGAAATCCCGCAAAGCCAAGAGCTACTCCGGAAAAAGCGTGAAGAACAGAGTCCCACCACCAAAATCTCGTGTAATAACCCCTCACCTCACCTAAAAATAGACCGGCATATATAAAGAGTATGATTACTATATGAAATTCGGCAATAAGCTTTACCTTGTACCTTTTTTCAAAAATCCTCGGAAAAAGAATAAGAAAAAGAGTAAGAACAGAAACAAAAAGCGCCATCCAGTTAGCTTCATAAACAGCAAAGGGGATGGCGGCAAAAAGAGTGGCTATTACTACCGAAGAAACAACTATGTGAGTCTTCTCGGCAATTTTCATGTCCTTCCACTCCTCTTCAAATCCCAATAATTTACGAATAAAGCTTCTTGTAGACAGCATACCCTTCATCTTTTAAAGCCTCCTTGATCGCCTTTCTTTCGCCTTCCTCAAAATCGAGCAAAACACTGTCGATCTCCTTTGAGTACTCCTCTTTGTTTTCGAGATAATCTATCGTCATGCCAGAAAAAGAGTCTCTGTTGTAATTTCCCTCTTCCGTGGCACTCTTTTTTCTCACCTCAAATCCGCTTTCTTCAATAACATTTATAGCCTTTTCTATATCAAGCTCTCTGGAAGGTTCCCTCTCTCCCTCATTCTCTTCATTTTTCCACATTTCCATGTTTTCATTCATATTTTTAAAAATTAATTTTTATCTTGCAAAAAAGATATCGCTTTTGCGACATCATCTTTCTCTGCCTCTTCCGGCACAAAAGATAGGATCTCCTCTAGCGACTTTCCCGCTCTTGCCTCCCCTTTCGCTATGCTGCATAATCCACGCACATAGTAGTCTCCTTCTGGTATACTTTTAAGCGTCTCTTTAGCATCTTCCAGGTCACCTTTTCTAACTTGCATCTCAAGAAGCTCTAAGTGCATATTGTCGCCCGCTTCTCCTTCTGTTTCGTGGGCTTCTTTCTTTTTCTCCTCTACCTCTTCGCTTGAAGGAGACTCCTCTTCGTGATAATGCTCGCCTATCAGGCGCAGGGTCTCTTTTGCTCCCTCCTCATCACCTCTCTTGAGTTGTGCAAAAACGATCTCTTGCACGGCACGATCATAATCTTTTTTGTCTTTTATGTGGTTTAACACCTCTTTCGCTTTTTCCACGTCTCCTAGGTACGCTTCTTTTAACAACTTTGCTTCGCGAATAAGTTTTACACGCACACCCTCTTCCTTTATCTCTTTTTCATCTCTTGCAGCTCTTTCTGCTTCCTTAAAGTGAACTAATGCGTCACGTGTAAGAATGATCTTTTTTTCGTCCTCTGTGAAGGAATCCTCTTTTTCCAGGGACCCTTCCAGTTCTCTTAGCTCCCCTTCTAATTCTAAAAGCTCTTCTTCCAGTTTGTCATGCATCTTGCCTTCTGCACTTCCAAGCTCTTCGTTTTTCTTCTCAATCTCTTTTATTCTCTCGTTTCCTTCTACGATTCTGAGCCTTTCCTCAAGCTCTGCAATCTCTCTCTCCAACTTTTCTGCCTCACTTCCATGGGAGTCCTTCAGCTTGTTCTCTAAGCGCTCAATCTCCTCTTCTATCTCTTTTGTTGTTTCAAGTTCGTTATTGTTTTCAACTTCTCTAATCATATTTTTTTGCGGTTATTATAAAGTAAGGAGGAATGTTCCTCGGCTCGTACTCAATTTTAACTTTTTTAAAGTATTTATTCAAGACAGAACGCATAAGAGGCGTCGTTTGATAAAGAATAAAAACCCCCTCACTTGAAAGAATCGAACTTGTATTTTTTACTATCTCTTCCCTGTCTTTTTTTTCAAAAAATGAAAATGGCACTCCGGAGACAACCGCATCAACCTCATTTTCAAGATACCGATCGACATGCCTTATGTCCTCATTTAGTACACGAAAACGGTCATCTTTTATATTTTCTAAGTCTTTGAAAAGTTTTTTATTGGTCTCAAATGCAAAGAGTTCCGCATCTTGCGATATACGCTTTAACATCTCTCTGCTTATCACTCCCTCCCCTGCTCCATACTCCACAATACTCTTCTTATCGCAAACCTTTTCTGTGATCCTTCTTGCTACATACCCAGAGCTGGGAACCAGTGCCCCTACTCTTTTGTAGTCTGCAAGAGCAGTTTTTATGAACTTAGTTATTTTCATGATAGATATTGTTTTTTAAAAAATCATACACACGAGGAGATCTTTCTTTAAGGTACTCTTTGTTGCTTGTCATCGCTTTTACAAAATCCTCTTCGGGGCTGTTCGCTTTCAGTGAGCACCACTGCTCTTTGAGTTCATCGGTAAGAAGGTTTATGTATATATTTCTCGCAAACTCACGTGAAACAATCTCCAACTTATGAAGCGGCAAGTCTTGTACATCTTCATCAATAAAGCTGTAAAGTTCTATGGGTGTAAGAGAGATAGTAAAATTTCTATTGCAAAAAGACATATTAGAAAAGCTTACTCTATAAGAAGCTATGCTTTCATCCTCTTTTTTCCATTTCAAGTACTCTTTTATCGGTAAATAGTAACTATCGCCCTCCTTGGAGATACAAACCGTGTCGGGAAAATAAGTAACACGAGAAACAAGCGCCTTTGATAGCAGGTCTCCGGGAAACTTATCTTTCAAGAAGTCATGCAAACCCTCAAAATCAGGATCATTTTCAAACCCCTCAAAAACAGTTCCTTTTCTCTTTTGCATTTCAAGCGCCACACTAAAACTCTCTTCTCTTTCTTTCTCTTCCATGATCATCTCTATCACTTGTTGTATAATAAGCTCCTTGTTCTTTTCTGTCTCCGACGCTCCGATATTTAAATCTATTCCACGGCGAGAACAAAGATCAACTACCTCCATCCCTTTCTCATCGATCGGTTTTTCCTCTTCTACTAATCTTCTTATCGCCGATCCATACTCTTTAATGAGCTTCTCTTGAAGTAACTTTTTTACCTCTTTCTCGTTTTCCACCACCTCTCCTATCATAATGCCACTTCTTGTATTTAAAAACTCATTGTATTTCTCCTTCATGTTGATTTTTTTCTTGAAATAATATCGCGCAGTATCTCTTTTACTTTCTCCAAGCTTTCATCATCTATCACCGAAAAGGGAACTGCCTCTTTCAGTTTCTCCGTTTTCTTTTTTAACTCTTTATCGGAAAGAAGATCCTTTTTACTTAAAAAAACGTACTCTTCTTTTTCAAGAAGAAACTCTCCATACTTTTTGAGCTCATCACGCACTACCTTGTAGTCATGCAAGGGGTTTTCCGACTCCGCAGATATAATGTGAAAAAGAACCTTGGTGTGCTCTACAGAGCGCAAGAACTTTATTCCCAGACCCTTGCCGGAAGAAGCACCTTTTATAAGGCCCGGTATATCAGCGAGCACAAGCTCGTAGTAAACTCCTAGGTTTGGTTCCAGTGTGGTAAAAGGATAGTTTGCCACCTTGCTACTTGCATTGGTAAGCTCATTTAAAAGACTGGACTTTCCTACATTGGGAAGACCAACAAAGCCCACATCAGCAATAAGCTTCAACTCCAGTCTAAAATGAGAAGCTTCTCCTTCTTTTCCTTCTTGATACTGCTGAGGGGAAGTGTTGGTAGAAGATCTAAACTGAAAGTTTCCCTTTCCTCCTCTTCCCCCACGCGCGACAAGCTCTTGTTGGCCGATATTTAGAACCTCCTTTTGTTCTCCTGTATCAAGGTTGTGTGCCACTGTTCCCACAGGGACTTCCAAGATAATATCACTTCCATCCCGTCCATCACAAAGCCTCACGCCTCCGTTCTCTCCGTTTTCCGCCACTATCCGTTTTTTGTAACGAAACTTGCCAAGCGCTCCAAGATCAGAAACACCCTTTATGTAGATATCTCCCCCTTTTCCTCCACTGCCTCCCGTGGGGCCTTGAGACATCTTCTCTTTTTTAAAAGCCACTGCTCCGTCTCCCCCTGATCCGGCAGCAATGAATACTTCAACATCATCTACGAGCATACATCATCTATTTTAGAAAGTAGTTCTTCTCTTCCTCTTTTGGTTTTTGCGGAATAAGGTATAACTTCGGGAACTTCTTCTTCTATGCTCAGTATCTTCTTCTCCTTCTCTTTTGTTTTCAATTTATCTGCCTTGTTTGCTACCACAACCACCCTGTGTCCGTTTTGCTTTAAAGCTTCTATCATCTCCCTATCAAGGTCCGTTATACCTACTTTTATGTCGCTTATAATAAAAACAGCGCGCGGATAACAGTTCTCCACATACCAAAACATTCTTTTTACCATTTTATCACGATCCTTCTTGGGACGCTTTGCATATCCATATCCCGGAAAATCAAGCAGATAAAACCTGTTATTCACAAGATAAAAGTTTGCTTGAAGTGTTTTTCCGGGGGTTTTGCTCGTTTTTGCAAGCTCTTTTTTGTCCGCCAAAGAGTTTATTACGCTAGATTTTCCTGCATTAGAGCGTCCAAAAAAAGCGACTTGCGGAAGATCTGTTTTATAGCTTCCGCCAACAACGGTTTTTACAAACTCTGCCTTCATAAATTTTCCAACACTTCTTCCGCTTTATCAAAAAAGTGCCCTATTCTTGTTTCTACAACATGTTCTCCCCCTTCTTTTTTTACAACATAAAAGCACTCCGCAGCACTCCGTGACATAGCCCACTCACACCCTCCATCCAAGTACTCGCAGCTCATTCCTTCCCCTAGACACTCCATGCCGGAAATAAATTCACAAGTACTTATCGCGTTTCTGTCCCTGCTGCATATCTCTCCCGAGCACCCTCCTACGTAACAAAGAGGAGTAACGGTTATCGTTTTTGCTGCTGCCTGCAAGGGATAGCTCTCCATCACGGGATCGACAACAAACACTTCCACAATATCCCCTTCTCTTATGTCCTCAAAGAGAAAATCTTTCTTTCCTTCTTTTATCTTCGTCTCTTCCTTGACACTAAACCAGCCCGCTTCTCCTGTAAGCTCTTCAATGTCTCCCGTATACTCTTCTCCCTCTACTCCTTCCGCCACTAGTATACGTGCATCTTCTTTCGCATAAACTACTCCTGTATAATAAACACCTTTCTCCTCTTTGTTGTCGTAAAAATAAAACGTTCCCGCAAGCAGAAGCAGTAAAACAATTATGATAATAACTATGTTTTTCATTATCTAGTATTGTAACATAAAACAAAAAAGGAGGGGGAATCCCCTCCTTGTGTGTGCTATAAAAGGAACAAGACGCCTATCATGGCGAGCCACATATTTGTTATATTGCTTACAAATATGTTGCTGCCGGCCGCCCTTACTCTTCCTTCACGAAAGAGGACCAGGCAAGACTTGAACTCCGGCCAACTCGAAAGAGCTGCGAGAGCAAAAAATCCAACTGCCCCTTTGGGAACATTGGATATGTCTCCGGCAAACTCCACCATGGGGTCTAGGTAATATCCCGCAACGGTTAGAACGACCAACGCGGGAAACACCGCCCAAAGAGGTAAGGAGGAAGGTGTGTCATCCTCTTCTTCCCCGGGGCGAGTAAAGAAAAAGAAGACTGTCACGACCAGTGCAACAAAAAACCACAGGCCGTAACTAAAATCTAAATAAAAAAGCGCTACAAGTGCTATCGAGCACGCAATGCAAGAAACCGCATAAACAGTGTTCGTACGGACAACCATCAATAGCGCTCCTGACACCACCGCAGCAAGTAGCAACATAACAGGGTTCATTATATTAGAACCCAACGGAGTGCTCACTCCGAACAAAATATCGCCTGTGGCGATACCGACAACAAGCACCACCGCTTCCGGTCCATTGGTAATAAACCCGAGAACCGTGCCTACCGCACGAATTCTTCGCAGCACCTCTATAGTTATCTCTATAGAGATGCCAATGATTGTCATTAAAAGAATGACTCCCATAGAGGATACAAGAGCCATCACGAGATCTCCCCCATTCATAGCGGCAAAAGACATAAAGAAGACGATTACCGCCATCCATATCAGAGCATCTATCTTATCCAATCCAATACCCCCTTTCCTCTTTGCAGTTTAAAGAACTCTTTTTAAATTATGACATTTTTAGCTATACTTGTAAACCTCCTTGAAGTAAACAGATAAAAATGTATAATCATAATTATATGATCTTGGAAGTATTTATCGCATCCTTTGTCGTAATGCTTGCCGCTCTTGGCGGAGCTGTTTCATTTTGGAAGACTGCGGGGAGCTTTATAGAAAAGAACTTGGGATTCTTGATCAGCTTCACGGCAGGGCTGTTTCTTTTTGTTTCCTATCAAATGGGGGCAGAGGCAATAGCACACTCACATGACAAACAGGTAGGATTTTTATGGATAATGGCAGGAGCAGTAGGTATCTGGCTTATCTTTAAGTTCCTTCCCCACTCGCATGAACACGAAAAAGAGAGATCTATCGATATACGTAAGATACTCACCGGAAACGGAATACACAATATAGGAGATGGAATACTTTTGGCAGCCGCTTTTTCTGCAGACATGTATCTGGGGATAGTAGCAACTATAAGCGTATTCATACACGAATTAGTACAAGAGACATCGATATTTTTTGTGCTAAGAAAAGCAGGCTACAAGATAAAGTCCGCCATCATAATCAACTTTGCCGTGTCGGGAACCATTCTTATAGGTTCAATTGGAGGAGTTCTTCTTATATCTTTCTTCTCTTTACTTGAGGCTCCACTTTTAGGAATTTCCGCGGGAGCATTTCTCATAGTTGTCTTACAAGACCTCATACCCCACTCTATAGAAGAGATGCAAAGAAAAAAGTGCTTTCTCTGGCACATACTTGCCTTTATCATGGGGATTCTTATTATGTTCTCCATATCTCTTGCTATGCCACACGAACACCATCATCACGAGGATCATCATCACGAACACCATCATCACGAGGATCATCATCACGAACACCATCATTACTAAAAGAGGGCCATTTGGCCCTCTTTTGTTTTTACGGTGTCCAGTAAAGACTCAACCTTTCTGTTCTCAGATCTTCCAGTAGATTTTTTGATAGCTCAAACTCTACTGCTTTGCGGTCACTTCCTTTCGCAAACCAACGAAAAGCGGTTACCTCTACTCTGTTCCTTTCGGCAACATTGTCAGATCTAAAACTTACTTCCACATTCTTTTTATCTCCGTTTAACACATAGTAGTACTTTCCATCAAGATCGAGAGGATCAGTCGTAGAGCGTGCATTACTTTCAAGGTTAGCAAAGCTTATCGGGAAGCCTCCAAGATCAACTGCCCCTTCTCCTTGAACTTCCACCGCTTCTCGATCATCAAAGTAGATATCTCCTCCTATCGCTCTTACACTGAACTCTATATCACCAGATGCTCTGTCATTAGATTCTTTACTTATCTCCACTCTTTCAATACTGCTGCTAACAAAAGATATCTCCGGAAAAACAACATAAAGGTGTTGTTCATATCCCAATATGTCTCTGTCTATACCTACACTTTTGTCGTTTACATTATATCCTACCTCTTTGTTGTCATCCTTTTCAACGACTGCCCTCAAGTAGAATCCTTGGTCTTCTACATCTGTATCCAACACTTCCACACTCAATACCAGTGTTTTTACTTCGTCCTTCTTTATGTTAAGTCCGATATTTCTAAAAGCAGTCTTTCCGGTAGAAGGATCTACTCTCGCAATATCCAAGCTCTCTCCCTTGTAGTAAAGAATAGCATCCTGCACTATATCTCCTAAAGATAAACTCGTATTGCCCTCCTCCACCACCACTGTTAAGGTCTCAAGGTCTATGCCAGCCTCCTTGGCGGTAACAGAAAGCCTTAAAAGCTCTACCTCTTTTATCGATCTGTCGCTTATCTCTACCACTCTCTCTCCGGGATTATCTTTGTCCCTTCTTACTTCCAACACTCCCACCTTACTTCCTATGAAAGTAAAAGTTCTCTTCGCAGAAGTATTTCCGGCATACTGTAAAATACCTGCCTCATCCACTCCTCTTATCGCTGTGCTACTTGCAGGGCCAACTTCCAGTCTTTTTGTCTCATCAATGCTCTTTCCTTTCACTTTAAAGACAACATCTTCGTAGTCCCCCTTGGGGATATGTATATCTATGTTGCTAAAGCGTATATACCTGTCATTTCTCGCCGGATTGGATGTAGAAAGTCTTATCTCTTGCAACTTTTCATCTCCTACATAGAGATAAACACTGTCTATGTATCTCCTAAACTCCGTAGCTGTAACAGAGTATTCTCCATCATGATTAAAGTAAAGATCAAAGCGACGCACATTAATATCGGAGTCATCCGCTTTTAAGCGAAAAACAGCAACATCAGTTATCTGGTTTGCCGCCACCTCCGCATTACGGACATCAGATCTAACTTCCACAGAGAGGTCTCCCTCCGGTCCCGACGGATCTTTTTCATCTTCTTCATTAGAAGATATCGCGTCTAATCTTGCCTTGATCCTCTCTATCTCTTCTTTTATCTTTTCTAACATCTCTGTTATGGCAGGAGTAGTAACATTGCTCTCTTTTTCTATCAACAAAAGCGAATTCAGCTTTGCCCTTGTTTGTGCACCCACGAATCCAGTAGGAGAGTTTAGCCCCACAGGGCTTAATACATCAGAAGCATACTTGCTTTGAAACTTCATTACAGCACTTCTTGTGAGTTGACCAAAATACTCTGTTTCGTTTCCGGGAGAACCGGGCCCACTTTGCGCCACTCTTGTGTTAGGATCAGAATTGAGTAATATCTGCAAGTATTTTACACTTGTGCCGCTTGCACCAATACCAAAGTTATGATTGAAAGTAAATCCAGAAGGGATGCCTGCAATAGGAGTACCCGTAACAGACACTTCTTTTTCTTCAAATCTTCCTTGTATGCTTTCTATCATCGCTTCGATGTCCTCTATTCGATTCCGTATATCGTTCTCTTCTCCTTGTACCTGTGTTGCGCCCAGTGCGACAAAACAGAGAAAAAGAGCCAATACGGTAAAAATTAATTTTTTCATACTTTTAAATAATTAATGACTCTTAATACTGTTTTGTCACTATCGATCATTCCTTTCGCACATTTGTGCTACCGAGAACAGTGACTTTTTGGCACATTAGTGCCTATAATAATGTAGACGTTTTTTTTGCTGTTTCATTACAAAAAAACACCCTTTTTCTAGAGGGTGTTTTTGTCTTCTATGAAAGCCCACTTTTTCTCTCCTATGTCACCAAGTTTGTACTTATCTATTCTTACTCTTTTTAAGTCAAGCACCGTACGCTTGAAAACCTCAAACATACGCCTTATCTGTCTTTTTTTTCCTTCTGTTAAAACAACTCTGTACGTTCTAAAGCCCACTCTCTCAACCTCTTTCATTCTTGCTAAGCTCTTCTCTTTTATGTTCACTCCCTCCTTGAGTCTTTTTTTTATCCTCTTGTCTATGTCCTTGCTAAGCTTAACTATATACTCCTTCTCACACGAAAAAGAGGGATGTGTAAGACGATAAGCAAACTCTCCGTCATTTGTTAGTATCACAAGTCCGTGACTATCCTTATCAAGTCTCCCTACAACAAAAAGCCTTTCTTTTCTTTTTACAAGAGAAAAGATATTCTTCTTTTCGTCTTTCGTGCAAACATACCCCTTAGGTTTATTCAAGGCGATATACACATATCTCTCCGCAGGTCTTACATTCTCCCCGTCAAGAGAAACAACATCTCCCTCTCTAACACGTGTCCCTAGGGTTGCTTTTTTCCCGTTAATCTTCACTCTTCCTTCCCTTATTGCCTCTTCTGCTTTCCTTCTCGAGCAATATCCACTGTCTGCTATATGTTTTTGTAATGTTTTTTCCATTGCACTTCCTATTCTGACACAGAACCTTTAAATAAGATAGTTGTAAAGCATATCATCCTCCTTTACCTCCACATAATCCATTCCAAGCTCCTTCATGCGAGAAACAAGGGGATCGTAATCTTCTTTGCTTAAAAGCTCTATCCCCACAAGAGCGGGACCTGCGTCTTTGGAGTTCTTTTTCATGTATTCAAAGCGCACTATATCGTCTGTCGGCCCCAGCGCTTCGTTTACAAATTTTTTCAACTGTCCCGGTTTTTGAGTAAATTTTATAATAAAGTAGTGTTTTCTTCCTTGATAGATAAGGCTTTTCTCCATGATCTCAGGATAGCGCATTATATCGTTGTTTCCTCCGCTCAAGACACAAACTACCGTTTTTCCTTTTATCTCTTCTTTTATGTTGTCCAACACAGAAATAGAGAGAGCTCCTGCCGGTTCAGCTATTATACCTTCACTCTGATAGAGCTCTATCATTGTGCTGCACACTTTTCCTTCCTCCACTACACATACATCATCCACGATCCGAGAAACAATACCAAATCCTGTTTCACCCACTTTTCTCACCGCTGCTCCGTCAACAAATGGATCAAGCGACTGCAGAGGAGAAACTTCTCCCTTTTCTAAGGAGTTACACATTCCCGCCGCTCCTTGAGGTTCTGCTCCTATTACTTTTACCCCTTCTTTGTTTGATTTAAGATATGATGCTACTCCGGATATAAGGCCACCTCCGCCAACAGGGCACAAGACGTAGTCAACATCACTACACTGCTCCAAGACCTCCTTCCCCACTGTTCCTTGTCCGGCAATAACAGTTTCATTGTCAAACGGGTGCACGAAAACCGACCCTGTCTTCTTGCAGAAGTCAGATGCCGCCTGAAAACTTTCATCGTAATTGGACCCGACAAGCGTTATGTTCGTTTTATCTCCTCCAAACCACTCCACTTTACCCACTTTCTGCTGCGGAGTGGTTACCGGCATGAATATGTGAGCCTTTACATTTAATAGCGATGCGCTAAGAGCAACTCCCTGAGCATGGTTCCCGGCACTCACACAAACTACACTCTTGCCGTTTAGGGAGCTATAAACGCTTTTTATGAAGTTGTAAGCTCCTCTTATTTTATAAGAACGTACTTTCTGTAGATCCTCTCTCTTTATATAAACGTTTGCATCATAAAGAGAAGAAAGTCTCTCGGAAAACTGTAAAGGGGTTCTTTTGGCAACACCCTCTAGTCTTCTACTTGCCTCTTCTATTTTTTTATTTTCCAGCATAAGCGATACAGGACACCTCCACTTTCGCGTCCTTCGGCAAGCTTTGCACTCCCACTGTCTGGCGCGCGGAGTTCTGAAAATACTTTTTATAAACTTCATTGACCTTTTCAAACTCTTTCATGTTCGTTAAAAAAAGCTCTACCCGTACAACGTCCTGAAACGAAAGATTAGCACTTGCAAGTATCTCTTGCATGTTCTCAATCGCCTGCTCTGTCTGTGCTTCCACGTTATCCCCCACAAGCTCACCTGTACTAGGAGAAAGACCTACCTGTCCGGAACAAAACAAAAACTCTCCTGCTTTTACCGCTTGAGAATAAGGTCCCGCAACAGGAACTTTGTTTGAAGATATCTCTTTTATCATAAACAAAAACTCCCTTTTTAAGGGAGGATTACTTTACTTTATTACTTTAATATATCAAAGCAAAGACCCTCCCTTGGGGGAGATAATGATCATTTTAGAAATCATGTTCTTTGCTTTAAACATTAAGAAGATGATACCACACAATAAAAGAAAGTCAATAAATTAAAAGGAAGCGGCACTTAAGCCGCTTCTTGCAGTCAGATCACATCATAGATGCTTTCTCTTTTTCTTATTAAAGAGAAGTAGTTTTTCTCCATCAGCACTTCCGCCGGTTTCGCTCTCAGGTTGTAGTGAGAAGACATGGAAAAGCCGTACGCACCTGCCATCCCTATGGCAAGAACATCACCTTCACGCACGCGAGATATTTTCCTTTCTTGCGCAAACCTGTCCCCGCTCTCGCAGATGTTGCCCACTATATCAACCTCCTCCTTCTTTCCTTTCGGGTTGGAGACATTTTCTATAGGATGATAAGAGCCGTACATCGCAGGACGTAGCAAGTGATTAAAGCCACTGTCAACTCCCGCAAAAACACGTCCATCAGGATTCCTCTTTACCGTGTTAACGGTAACAAGAAGCCATCCGGAGTCGGCAATCAGATAACGACCGGGTTCGATCATCATGGTGACGGGTTTCCCATAATTATGAGAAAACTTTAAAAACTTATCCGACATCATCCTTCCCAGTCTCTTTACAGGCAACTTTCTGTCTTCAGGATTGTAGGGCACTCCAAGCCCTCCTCCGAAGTTAACGAACTCAAGATCCGGAAAGCGATGTGCCTCTTTGAGCAAGACATCCATGGCGAGAAGGAATTTGTCTGTCTCTAGTATCTGAGATCCGATATGTTGATGAATCCCTTTTATTCTCAGGCAGTTTCTTTTCGCTATTTCCAGTGCCTCATCTAACTGAGAGTGCCAAATACCAAACTTGGATTCCGGCCCTCCGGTTATGCAGTGGCTGTGATGACCAGCGCCAACATCAGGATTGATCCTTATAGAAACATCCTTCCCACAGTGTCTTGATCCGAATCTCTCCAGAGCAGAAAGGGAGTCAATATTTATCATCACCCCTTTTTCGGCAACAAAGTCCATCTCATCATCGGTAACATTGTTACCGGTGAAAAGAACAAAAAAATCATGACGCAAACCAAGCGCCACCTCTCCCGGAGAAACAGCGTCAACGCCCACACCCTCTTCTTTGAGTATCTTGAGAATCTCAGGATTGCTGTTTGCCTTCATCGCATAAAGAACTTTCGTTGGGAAGTACGGAATAGCATCCCTCAAAGTCCTTGCCTTCTCTCTTATCCTTCCTCCTTTATAAACGTAGGTTGGTGTTCCAAAAATTCTATTCACCTCTTTGAGTCTCTTTCTCAGTTCATTCATCTCTTCTCCCTCCTTCTTCTTATAATTTAAAGTGTGCTTCCCCCCTTCTATTAGAAATAGATTATACAATAAAAAAGAGTTAAAAACAATCCTTAATAAAAATAATAAACCCTAGGCGCCTAAACCCTAATTTTGTATCCTGCAGGTATAGGCTCTCGAGGGTCTCTTATAGCAGGATTTATCTTCTGTAATCTTTTCACATCAACACCGTTCTCTTTTGCTATGCCTCTAATAGTTGGTTCTTCTTTAGTGCCGGGAATGATTATTCTCTCTCCTCCCTGTAGGTTGTCAGGATCAATGTGGGAATTAGCCTCTAATATGTCATTAACAGTGACTCTAGAAAAATTAGAAGCCAAGCTGTAAATACTTTTGTCTTCTCTTTTAAAAATATGTTCCTTGACACCCCTTCCCTTGACCTCTTTTTTTTCAAAGAAAAGAAGGTCATCTTTGTCTTCTACAAATCCTTCCTCTATCAGCTCGTATATAGCATCAAATTTGTGGGGATAGTTTAAGTTTTCTACCATCCCTCTTATTTTTCTTTTAAAAAGCTCTCTTTTTTTCTCTCTTGGCACAGGGACAACTATCTCTTGTCCGACATAGATCTGATTTTCGTTCTCTATGTTGTTTATCCTACACAACTCCTCTACTTGCATGTTAAATCTTTGCGCAATAGATGTCATGTTGTCTTCACTTCTTACTCTATATCTTTCATTTTCACTACTTTGAACCTCATCTTTTATCTTGTTTATCCTCTTTTCTAAATAATCTAGAAAACCTTCATAAGAAATATCTTCCCTTCTGCTTCTTGCTTGCTTTAAGTAACGCCAGAAAAAACCTCCATTATACCCGGAAAGAGACAAGCTCCAATCACCACTTGCCTCATAAAGGTCGCTTAAAAGACTGGCACAGGCACGCGCGCTTTTTATGGGATCTCTTCTTTCTTCTATGTTGGGATGGTGATCTTTGAAGTAGCTCGTCTTTAAGCCATAAGATCTTGCCGTTTGAGGCATAAACTGATAGGGCCCTACAGCCCCTGCAGGAGATACCGCATTTAAGCGCCAGTGAGACTCTGGTATGGATAGATAAGCATACTTCTCTTCTATTCCTTGCTTTCTAAACTCTTCCATTAAGTAGTCTTCCCACTCCCCCATTTTTCTGTAGGCTTGCAGAAGGCTGTTTCTTAGTTCCGGGGATTCTTGATATCTCTTCTTCCAGTAATTCTTTATCGCTTCCATTGTCTCCAAATCAAGCTTTATGTCCCCCTCTTTCTCGTAATCAAGCACCTCACATAGAGAAGATATGTCCTCTTCTTCTATCTCTTCCTGTTCTTCTGTGGGAGGATCAACAGAAGCTTCTTTTTTCTTTTCTTCTCCTTTTTCTTTCTCTTTTAATATCTCTAAAAGAGGGCTGCTCAAAGCAAGCCCTCCCAGTGTAAGTCCAAGTCCTTTAAGAAACTCTCTACGAGTTATCTTCTTTTCTCCTTCATCGTCCTTTTCTCTTTCAAAAGGATTAGGTTCTTGCATAGGCAAAAATAATTTTACTACAATACGATGATGTTCTACTATAAAACAATCTACCAGCTTAAATTTTCTTCTTAAACCTATTTTTGTCACGACCGTGACTCTTTTCGTCCATCATTTTCTCCCACTCCTTCTCTAAATCTATGTCTTGAGAGTTGGCCATACAGGTCACCGTAAAAATGATATCTATAAGCTCCTGTCCCAAATTGCTCTCTTTTTCGTCTCCTCTCTTCTTTTTTGTGCCGAAAAGATGATTAACTTCACGAGCAACTTCGCCTGTTTCTTCAGACAACCTTGCCGTTATTTCGTGTGGAGGCCAGTATTGAGGATCAAACTGCTTTGTCCAGTTATGAACATCTTTTTGTATATCTTTTAATGACATATGTTTTATAAATTATTTTATTATTTTAAAAGCAACATCGCGGCTTCAAATTTTGATTTGATCATTTCTTTGGATTTTTCAAAATGAAGCCGATTCCATTTTTGCTCCAGCTTTTTTCTTGCAGAGTCCTTTGCTTCACCTTGATCTTTGTCTTCATACACAAAAGCAGCCTTAAATATTCCCGCGATATTGTCAAAGTTACTCATAGCATCAGCTTCAGCAACTATTTGCTCTTCAATACTGTCTCTGCCGTTTTCCTGAGAACTTCTATGGTTTAAGATACACTTTTTAACTAACTCAATTCTTTCTTCGGGATACTGAAACTCTTTTAGTTTTTCTTCTGCGATTCTTGCTCCAGTTATATGATGATCTTCACGACCATGAACTATTGATCCAATATCATGCAACCAGCAAGCAATTAAAATTATCTCCTTGTCCCCGCCCAACTCATCGGCAAGTTTTTCTGCGTAACTAGCCATTGGGACAAAGTGAAAAGGAAAAGGTTCATAGCCATATCTGCTGCTCGGTTTTCTGCACTCTTTCTCAACAAAGTCTTTTATCTCATTAATTATATCCATAAGAAAGTTAAAAAATTCAATCTATATAATAGTATCACAATAATAAATTAACTAAAATTATTATCTTTTTGATTTAAAAAGAAGACATTTACTTATCCCGCTTTTTGTGTCATAATTGGAAAAGTGGAGGGATTTTTTATAGCACATTTTTAGAATTAAAAGGAGTGAGAAAATGAAGAGAGAAGGTCACAACTTGAACACTTTAACAGAAAATGCAAGAAAGAATGCTGCGGCATGTGAAACCTCAGAGGAAGCAAGGGAGTTGCATAAAAACGCCCCCACCGAAAGTATTGAAGAAAAAATATATCACAGAAGATTTGAGAGTCTTGTCAACGCAGAAGCGCCAAAGAAAGCGGCAGAGTGCAAAAGTTCAGATGAGGCAAAGGAGTTGTGTAAAGGTGTTCCTATCGGAAGTTCTGCAAGAAAAATATATGAAAAAAGATGGAAAGAGCTTTCCGATATAGAGGCTCCAAAGAAAGCGGCAGAGTGCAAAAGCTCAGATGAGGCAAAGGAGTTGTGTAAAAACGCTCCTGCTGAGTGTATCGCTGAGAAAATATACATAAAAAGGTGGAGAGAGCTCTCCGAAAAGGAAGAAAAAGTCTAGCACTCCTTCAACAAAATCACAAAAGCGGGCAAAACAATCATGTGCCCGCTTTTTCATACACGCCTGTTATAATTCTACTCTACTTCAATGCTAAGAAGAATGTCTCTTACTTTCTGATCATAGCCTTTGTCTTCAGGGTCAGCAATAAAATGAGAAGTGATAACAACTTTATTATTATCTTCAAACAGAAAAAAGACATGTTCTCCGTTCAAACCCCCTTCTATCTTAAAAGTTAATGCACTCTTTCCGTTTACTTCTGCCCGAGAAGGGTCCGCAATAGGATCAACTTCTTGTGTTCTCTCTTCAAACTCTTCTTCTGCGATACTCTCTAAGCTTCTTTCCTCCTTATCCACCACATCAACAAAGAAAGTAAAACCATCGGTAATTTGCGTCATATGACTATCTTCTCCAACATAGGTAACCTTTATCCTCTCTTCCTCATAATCAACAAATGCAGAAGAAGGATACTCGAAAAAAACACCCAGAGAAAGGCTTCTGTATGCTTTATGATCCTCTTTTTGCAGCCCTTCTCCTTCTTTATCAATAGACCATCTTACTTGGTCGTTTCCGGGATGCTCTGTTGTGAAGTAAAGCCTTTCTTCTGACCACTTTAAGTACTGAAATACGGGCATAAACTGCCCCGCCTCTTCATCAGATTCTAGAGCTTCTAAAATATCTCTCTCATCAAGCATGAACCTTCTCTCTAAGTTGACTACATCATCAACCAAGAGAAAGTCTCCTCTTGCTCTACCAGTTCCAACAGTGTAGGCAACCAAGTCGTTGTCTTTAGACCAAAAGTAATCCTCAACACTTCCCGGCGAAGGATCTCTTACCATCTCCATTTCTCCTGAATCAATATCAACTACAATAACAAATGATGTCGTGCTAGCAACAGCATAATCGGAAACAGAGAAGACCATCTTTCTATTGTCATTTGACACAGAGACAGCCCTGTCAAAAAAACCAAACCCTGTCGGATCAACTTCTCTTCCTCCAACTTCCGGCTTTTCTTCAAAAACATGCCAGTTCTCTTCTGTCCACTGATTAAGCTCATCAATGGTAAGTTGAAATACGATATCACCTTCTTCATTTAAGACTCTAATCTCTTGTGACTCTATTCCATCCTCAGGGATAAACTCTACTTCTAGTCTCATATCCTCCTCCATGTCTCTTGTCACAAAATATCCAGCCCCAACTAAAGCAATAATAGCGATTAATAAGAATATGTATACTGTTCTCATAATTAAGTTTATTTAAATTTCTTTATTGTGCCTTAGTAGTACCAGTAATGACCATGATTCGTTTATCTTCTCTAATAATTTATTCTATCCCGCTTTTCTCTCAACCACAAATATTTCTACCTTATCTTTAACTATAGCATAGATTGCAGGCTTTAGTGAACAATCCTACTTCTTACAAATTTTATTCTATTTTTTTTAAATCATGAATTGGAAAATACATCGAACCGAAACCTCTACCAGTTTTTATAAGGCGACAGATGTCTTCCCAAGTAAAGTGAGAACGCAACATGGTTTGAATTCAACTGATCAATATCCTATATATTATACAAACTGCTTAATGGTGTCACGAAATAAAAAACCGAGCTATTCTCATCTCGGTCACTATCACAAATTTGCTGCCAGGCTAGGACTCGAACCTAGACTACGAGTGCCAGAAACTCGCGTCCTACCATTAGACGACCTGGCAATAATTATCCCAAGTACTTTCTCGCCGCTACAACACTTGATACCACTCCCAATATTACTCCCACGGAAAGTTGCATTATCAAAACGAACGGCATGCTCTCTAGCAGATGCTTGTAAACATTAACCTCCATGTAAGTATAAGGGACAAGCATAAGCGCAACGAGAAATACAATAAACGATAAAAGTGCGGAAACAATCCCTGTTATCACTCCCTGTGTTACAAAAGATCCTTGAATAAACATACTGGAAGATCCCACAAGACCCATTACACGTATCTCTTCTTTCATTCCGTATATAGCAAGCTTGACGGTATTAAATACCAGCAAGACAGCGATAAGGGCAAGTAAACTGCTCACTATTATCCCCGCACTTCTTAGTGTTTCCGTAATAGAGAATATTCCTTCCACTACTGCCTGCCTGCCATAAAAATCGATGCCATATATAAGTTCCGGATAAGAGTCGTTTGCAAACTCCGATATCGCCCTATAAGTATCAGGATCACCGGCTTTTATATTAAGAGATGCCGGAAAAGGGTTTCCCACTTCATCGAGGGCCTCCATTACCACCGGTCTGTCGCCAAAACTCTCTACAAACCTCTCTTTTGCTTCTTCGCGAGAAATGTAATCCGTTTTGTCTATATCAAACTTCTCACTTATCTCTCCTTCTAGCTCCATTATTCTTTCCTCACTCACTATACCCTCAAAATCAATGGTCATATCCGCCTTGTCCTCCACTTCTGATATCGCCTCTTCGGATAACCCACGAATAAGGAAAAGAGAAGTGATAAGCGATATAGTGACTACAAGAACAAATATAGAGACAAGCGAAAGTCCTATCTCTCGTGAAAAGTTCTTCCAGCCGAATATTAACACTCTTTTAAGCGATGTAAAGGGATTTGTCATAGTATAAATTTTCCTTTTTCACAGTCATTTGCTATTCTTCCGTCTTTTAAAGTTATTACCCTCTTGCAGAGGTCGTTTACCGTTTCCTTGTTGTGTGTTGCAAGAACAACTGTCGTTCCTCCTTCGTTTATACGCAAAAGAATGTTCATCACATCTCTTGCATGATACGGATCAAGATCCCCCGTCGGTTCATCAGCAAGAATAACATCAGGTTGATGTATAAGCGCACGGGCAATCGCTGTTCTTTGTTGTTCTCCTCCCGACAGCTGGTAAGGAAAGTGTGATGCCTTTTCAAGAAGGCCTACCGTCTCTAAAAGCTCGGGGACATCACGCTCAATCTCTTCATCTTTTGTGCCGGTAACTTCCATAGCATAAGCAACGTTCTCATATACCGTTTTAGAAGAAAGAAGCTTATAATCCTGAAATATGGTTCCTATTCTTCTTCTTGTTTTATGAAAACGCGTAAATGGAATCTTGTGAATATCTTGTCCATCAAAAAAAACACTTCCTTCTGTAGGCCTCTCTTCGCCCAGTATTATCCGAAAAAGCGTTGTTTTTCCCGCACCGGATCGCCCCACAATGGAAACAAACTCTCCTTTATCAATCTTAAAAGAGATGTCCTCTAACACAACTGTCTCTTTTTTAGTAAAGTGCGCAGGATATATTTTTGTTACTTTATTGAAAAAAATCATTTTCTTTTTATCATCGCCTCAATGAAGGAATCTATTTCTCCGTCAAACACTGCATCGACATTTGAAGTTTCTGTTCCCGTACGAAGATCTTTTGCCATTCTGTAGGGATGCAACACATAGTTGCGAATCTGACTTCCCCAACTCGCAGAGGACGATTCCCCTTTCTCTTCTTCCATTTTCTTTTTTCTTTCTTCTTCTGCTCTTTTTTCCAGCTTGGAGCGAAGTATACTTATGGCAACTTTCTTGTTCTCTCCTTGCAGTCTTTCATTCTGCGAGCTTGCAGTAAGTCCCGTGGGAGTGTGCGTTACACGCACCGCAGACTCTGTTTTGTTTACATGCTGCCCTCCCGGGCCAGAAGAACGAAAAGTGTCTACTCGAAGATCTTTATCGTTTATCTCTACTTCTCCCGCCCCTTCTTCTACTCTGGGATAAACATCAACAGAAGCAAAAGAAGTATGACGCAACTCGTCGGAAGAAAACGGCGATTTACGAACAAGCCGGTGTGTTCCGTTCTCTCCTTTCAGGAATCCGTAAGCGTAACTGCCCTCTACCTGAAAGGAAACGCTTTTTATGCCCATCCTTCCTTCCGGACCTCCCGCCTCTCCAAAAGAACAGTCTATCTGTTTTACATTATATCCTTTTCTCTCCGCATACCTTTCATACATGCGCAAAAGCATGGCAACAAAGTCTTCCGCATCTCTTCCCCCTACTCCGGAAGATATCTCTATCACAGCATCACTACGATCAAACTTACCGGACATAAAAGACCTGAAACTCTCTTTTTCTACTTCTTCTTTTAACTTATCAAGACGCGCAAAAACCTCTTCCATCATCTCCTTGTCATCTGCAAAATCTCTCATCATCTCTTCTATGTCATAAGCCTCCTTCTTCAAGCGTTCTATCTTCTCCACCTCCTCTTTTAAAGAAGATAACTCCTTGCTTTTTTTTGCGGCCGTCTCAGGGTTATTCCAGAAGTCAGGAGAGTACGTTTCCTTGTCCAGTTCTTTTATTCTACTTTTTTTCTTTTCAATTTCAAAGACACTCCTCCATATGGAGGATGTTATCTTTCGTTTCTTTTATTCCATTATTCATATGAGCCAGCGACCGGACTCGAACCGGTGGCCTACTCTTTACGAAAGAGTTGCTCTGCCACTGAGCTACGCTGGCCTTTAAACTGGTGTATACTTTAGCAAAAAATAAGAAAAAAGAGAAGTGCATAAAAAAGCGGGAAATATCATCTTCCCGCTTTTGTTTTAACTTCGCCCATTTCCCATTAAATAAAGTGTTAATGCTAAAAGAACTCCTCCCGAAAACATCCACGCCGCTGAAATTGAAACGTATTCAGCGGTAAAGCCACAAAAAAGCAGCCCTGTCATCCCTCCAACATGACGAAACATCGACTCAAAAGAGATAAGGGTTGCACGCTCATCCGAAGTGATGCTTTTATTGAGATAGAGATCTTTGATCGGGCGAAAAACTCCTCTTGCAAACTCGTGTATTAAAAAAACACTCAACGCAAAAGGGAAACAATCAAAAAGCACTGTCATAAATACACCTGCGCCAATAACGGCCTGTGAAGCAACCAAAGCCCTTCTTTTACTTTTCATAGCTCTTAAAAAGTAAGAAGAGTATGCAGCCCCCAAAATAATACAAACAGAAACCATCCCAAAAATGACACCGAGACTTGTTTTGCTGGACAAAAACTGAGAAAAAAACGGTTGCCACTGCATATTTGGAGCCTGTATTGTAAAATAGTGAAAGATGCCCATTAAGGCAATAAACTTAAAGGCTTTGTTTTCTCTGCTATACCGAAAACTCAACAATGCAGTCCTTTTCATGGCAGATATTCCCTCTTTGAAAGAGATTTTTTGTCGAACAAAGTGTTCTTCTCGCATAAATATAATGGCTAAAATGCCAGCAAGAAAAAAAGAAAAGCCACCAGCTATCCAAGGAAAAACAATGTTCTTGTCGGCAAGGAACGCACCACAAAAAGCTCCTACAATACCAGCAAAATGAGTAACCTGTTGCTCTCTTGCAAACACTACTTCTAAAGGCCCTTTGTAGTTCTCACTTTTCAGTTTATCGACAATCCATGCCTGAAACGCCCCGCTTGAAAAAGTAAAGCCCAGTGCTGCAACAACCTCTGCAAAAGCAAATCCCCAAAAAGAGTACATCGCTGCATAGATAAACATGCTTAAAGATAAAAGAAAGCAAGAAATAACAAATGAAGTTTTTCTTCCAATGTTATCGGCAACGACCCCCGTCGGAACCTCACAAAAAAATAGAGTTGCAAAAAATACAAAGTTAATAAGACTGACCTCAAAAAGGTTCATTCCTCGAGAAGTGAGAAACACAACATAAGTTGCGGAAATAAAAGAGATTGCCAAACCCTTTATTAAGGCCAACAACAAATACACTCCGATCGTGTATTTTGACATAAGTCCCCTCCTTTCTTTTTGATGTTTAAAGAGCTATCTAGGTAAACAAAAACGTCTCGTTTACCTAACCGAGACGTTTTTAATATTCTTTATAGATATAATTTTTATTCCGAGTTCTTATAAAAACCGCCTTGGCCAGGCAAACCAGTGGCACTCCAGAAATAAAAAGGAGCCCCAATCTCTCTTTGAAGCATGACTGTAATATTCTTTTGGCAGTTATTATTTATCATAATGGCAGTAATATAACACTTAAATATAATTACGTCAAATTAATAAAAAGTGGAGCGAGTGACGGGAATCGAACCCGCGTACCTGGCTTGGGAAGCCAGTGCTCTACCATTGAGCTACACTCGCCTATCGTAAAATTTCCATTAACCCTTCCCAGAACCCCGGCTCTCCTTCTTCTTCCTCCTCCTCTTCTTCCTCCTCCTCTTCTTCGTCTCGCAGTATAAAGACAACGCTCTCCCCTTCCCTTTGCATGATTAGCTGCTCCCTTGCTTTGCGCTCGATCTCCTCATCGTCAAGCTCAACAACCTGCACTGTTTCACTTTCAAGGCTTTCTTTTCTTTCTTTTATCTCCTCCATGTGCTGCCTATTCTCTACCCTCTCTAGCCATATTTTTACGTTTAAAAAAAGAAGCAACAAACACCCAAGAACAAGAAAAATAAAAACGATCTTATGAGGAGATTTGTTCTGCTTCTTTTTCATAGAATTAATTATAGCAGAGTGTCACTCACTGCGAAACACTTTCAAGAAAGCTTCTTGCGGAATATTTACTCTCGCACCCTGCGCAAGCTTCTTTTTTCCTTTTTTCTGCTTTTCAAGAAGTTTTCTCTTTCTTGTTACATCCCCTCCGTAAAGATGCCCGGTAACATTCTTTCTTCTCGCACTTATTGTTTCACGAGCGACAACCTTTCCTCCTACTCTTGCCTGCAAGGGTACGGCAAACTGCTCCGGAGGAATGATCTCCTTTAAGCGGGAAACTATCTTTTTGCCCTCTTGAAAAACCTCGTCACGTGCAACAATGCGTGAAAAAGCCTCCTCTACATTGAAAGCAATAAGTATCTCCATTTTCACAAGATCCGACTTATAAAAGTCGGTAACTTCATACCCCGCAGAAGCATATCCTTTCGTGGCGCTCTTTAGCTTGTCATGAAAGCCAACTATAACAAGACGTAAGGGAGCTTCATAAGTTATAAGCACCCTCTCGGCAGAAATATACTCTGTATCAACATACTTTCCCCTTAAAAGTGATAACACCTCTGTTGCTCCCCCTAGTTCGGAAGCAGGAGTGACAACCTCCAAAAGAACCCACGGCTCTCTTGTTTCACCTATAAGAGAAGTGTCCGGCCAGTCAGAAGCGGAACATATGTCAACTTCTTCTCCGTTTTTCTTTAAAACCTTGAAAGTAACAGAAGGAGCGGAAACAATGAGATCGAGCTCGTAGTCACGACGCAGGACCTCCGATATTATCTCCGAATGAAGCGATCCGAGAAAACCACAACGAAATCCTCTTCCAAACGCTTCCTTGAACTCCGGAGAAAAAGTGAATGCGGGATCGGTAAGGCTTATCTCTTGCAGGGCATTATAGAAAGAGAGGTAGTGATCGGGATTTTTAGGATAGAAGCTGGAGAAAACCATCGGCATGGGCTCCTTGTATCCCGGAAGAGGCTCTATCTTTTCTCCTTTTTTGTAAACCGTATCACCGGACTTTATCGCCCCCCTCTCTTTTATGCCAGTACAAATATATCCTATATCCCCCGCGCATATCTTGTCCTGAGGCATCATACGCGGCACAAAAAATCCCACCTCTTTTGCATCTCCTTCTTTTGTGGAGGCAAAAAGAGCAACACGATCACCCTTTTTTAGGGTTCCATCGACCACACGCAAGTGAGCTATTATCCCTTTATAAGAGTTATACTCCGAATCAAAGACAAGCGCACGCAAAGGAGTAGAAGAGTCTCCTTTCGCAGAAGGAATACGTTCTACTATCGCATCGAGCACCTTTTTTACGTTTTCTCCTTTCTTGGCAGATATCTTTATTATCTCTTCCCTTGAAACACCAAGGGCACTGATCATCTCTTCTTCCGTCTCTTCTATACAGGCGTTCTCCGCATCTATCTTGTTTATCACCGGAACTATCACAAAACCGCTCCCTTTTTCCTTTGCAAGCTGCAGATTAGCAAGCGTTTGAGCTTGTATACCCTTTGTCGCATCCACTAGCAAAACCGCCCCCTCTACCGCGGAAAGCGAACGAGACACTTCATAAGAAAAGTCCACATGACCGGGAGTATCTATCATGTTCAAGATCTCTCCTTCATGTTTCATGCGCACGGGGCGCAACTTTATCGTTATCCCGCGCTCACGCTCCAACTCCATGTCATCGAGATACTGGTCTTGCATCTCTTTTGCGGAAACGGTCTTTGTCATCTCCAAAAAGCGATCCGCAAGAGTGGATTTGCCGTGATCTATATGACTTATAATACAAAAGTTTTTCATCGTTTAAATACTGACTGATAAATCGCTGATATCTCCGGAGACCTCATAAGACGCGCAACAATAAGATAGACGCAAAAAGAGACGACAGAAGCAACACATAACTGCAACAACTGTCCTTGCGCAAATATCTCTTCTAGTTCAAAGAAGTAGTCCACTGTATAGCGTGAAGTAAACGCCGCAATTCCTACAAAAAGAGACGCGACAAGCGTTGCAAAAAAAGAGTTCATTATCTCCCTTCCTCTAAGACTCCCCATCTTTCTCTTTAAAAAGTACAATAAAAGAGAAAAGTGCACAATCCCGGAAACAAACAGTGCCATGGGAAAAGCGATAACCGCTATGTCGGCTATAGATTGTAGCTTCAGTACGCTTGCAGCAAAGTCACGTAAAATATTCTCAAAACCAAGAAGCCAGACAAAAAGAAAAGAAAGCACTATATTAAGCCCCATCGAGAAAAGTGAGGCAAAGAGAGGCGTTTTTGTGTCCTGCATAGAAAAGAAAGCACGGACAAGGATGTGTATAAGAGAAGTGGCAAAAAGCCCGAAAGCAAATATTCCCAGAGAAGCAGCCGTTAATCTTGTGTCTTGCCATCCGAACTCTCCTGTACCAAGGACAAGGCGCACTATCTCCGCACGCATAAAGAATATAAAAACACTAAGAGGAATAATAAAGAAAAGCACTTGTCTTACAACGGCACTAAACTGCTCTACAAACTTTTCTTTCTTCTGCATTGCAATTGCTCGTGAGAACGCGGGAAAAGCGGCCACTGCAAACGCCACTCCGACTATGCGCACCGGAAATGCTTGTAAGTGATCGGCAAAATTGAATATCGCTACACTTCCCGCTGTAAGTGTAGAAGCGATCGCTGTTATAACAATAAGGTTTATCTGTGTAGACGACTGTCCGATTATGCGTGGAACTACAAGTCGAATGACCTTACGAAGATCTTTTTGTTCAAGGTCAATAAATGGCCTGTAAGAGTACCCACAAGAAAAAGCAATAGGAACCTGAATTAAAAGGTGCATGAGAGAGCCCAGCACAACTCCATAGGCAAGACCCACAAGCCCGAACATATCAACAAAGAACAGTATTCCGAAGATAATGCCGAGATTATACATTATGGGAGCCAAGGAATATACGAGGAAACGGTCAAAGTACTGCAACATCCCCGACAAAACACTGGAAACTCCGAGCAAAACGGGGCTTATCATCATGATACGCGTAAGAAGAACGGTCTTCTCCGCCTGCTCCGGTCCAAATCCGGGAGCGATAAGTTTCACTATAAGCGGTGCAAAAGAAAAAAGTATAACAGAAAGACACAAAAGAAGAAGCAATAGAAAGTTCAAAGTATTGTTTGCCAACCTCCAGCCTTCTTCTTTTTTTCTTTCCAGTGTTTCCGCAAAAACAGGAAGAAAAGCAGCTACTATTCCTCCCGTTATAAGTATTCCGTAAACCATGTCGGGAATACGGAACGCGGCAAAGTAGATATCTAGCTCCTCTCCTGCACCAAATTCTCCCGCTAAAAGACGATCTCTTAAAAGACCGAGAAGCGCACTAACGCCCACTGAAAAAGCGATGAGCGCAGCAGAAAAAGTGATCGTTCTTGATTGTAGATTTAATATGCGTCGGATCATGATAAACAAAAAACTCAAGCAGGGAGTAAGCCGAATTCTGTTACCCTTTCGGGCGGTGATCATCTACCTGGGCTCCGAGTTACCCCGAAGCTCTAGCGAGCTACCAATACTTGCTCTTGCATCCGGATAAGGGTTTAGCCGTTTCACCCCTCATCTTTCGATGAGGACTACTCCTCAAGGGAGCCGCTTCTCCTTGCGGAGAAACGCGTCTCTGCTCGCACCTCTCGGATTACTCCGGACGGGTGTTACCCGCTATCCTTTTAACCCCTAAAAAGGGGTGGATGTTCGGACTTTCCTCCCTCCGCATATGCGGAGAGCGATCACCTCTCCTGCTTGAGTTGCTTTTTACCGTAACACAAAAAGCAGGAAAAATCAAGAATTAAAGGACACAAAAGTAAGTGCGTTCTTTGTCGGCTCGCTCCTCTCTCTGTGTTGTCCGTGTATAATTATCATCGCCTCTTCCGGTATCTCTAGCTTCCTCTTGGATAACTTTTCAAGTATAAGCTCGGAAGAGTGGAACTCATATGTAAGAGAAGAACAGTAAATGGGAGTAACTCCGTAATAAAGAGTCATTATCTCCGCTGTTTTAGGGTTGCTTGTGATCGCTACCACGGGCACCGGAAGACGGAAAGCGGAAAAAGTTTTTGCGGAATATCCCGTTTCCGTAAAAATGGCTGCCATATCGGTCTTTATCTTTCTGCTTTCCGTCATTAAAGCAGCAGAGTTTATAATAAAATCCGTAGGATTCTTCAGCTCCAATCGCACTTTCTCAAAAACATCGAACTGTTCGTTAAAACAAAGTATGTCACGCATCGCGGAAACTGTCTCCACGGCATACTTGCCCATCGCCGTCTCCTCGGAAAGCATAACAGCATCTGTACCATTAAATACCGCATTTGCTACATCAGTAGCTTCCGCTCTTGTGGGGCGCGGATTTTCTATCATAGAGTAAAGCATCTGAGTGGCAACAATGACCGCTTTCCTTTGCATGCGACACTTATATATTATCTTTCTTTGCCAAAAAGCAAGCTCTCCGATGGGGATCTCTACTCCTAAATCCCCTCTTGCGATCATGACCGCGTCAGAGGCATCAATAATTTCATCTATGTTATCGAGAGCATGCTTGTTCTCTATCTTTGCAACCACACCGGCCTCTATTCCTCTTTTGTTAAGCTCTTCGCGAAGCATGGCTATATCTTTCTTGGACCGTACAAAAGAAAGAGTGACAAAGTCAACTTTACTCTTTGCCATTGCGTCAAGTTTTTCCAAGTCGCTGTCCACAATAGAAGAAACATCTATATACTTACCGGGAACATTCATGCTCTTCTTGTGCTTTATTGTTCCTCCGTTGCTTGCCTCTGCGATGATAGACCCCTCTCTCTTTTCTTTTACGAAAAACTTCAACAGCGCATCATCAATGAAGAAAGCGTCTCCTTCGTCGAGAGATTGAAAGACAACGTCCTGTGGGATAACAACGTTTGCGTCTTCATTGTCAAAAGAGCTCCCGATAGTAAGTATATCTCCTTTGCGAATACATATATCCGCACTTTCACGAGTTTCGATCCTTATCTCAAATCCCTGCAGGTCTATAAGTATTCCTATTGCTTCTCCCATAGAGTCCGCTACTTGCTGCACTCTCTCTATGCGCTCTTTATGAGACTCCGCATCTCCATGCTTCATATTAAAACGAAAAACGCTCACCCCCTCTCTTATCATGCCTTCTATTTTTTCCGAGGTATTGGAGACGGGTCCTACCGTTGCTATTATCTTTGTTCTCTTTTTCATATGTTCCTTATCTTGCAGGGCACAAACTCGCCCATTATCTTTTTAAACTCTTTCATCTCTTCTTCCGAGAAAGATCTTATGGAAAGAAGACTCTCATCGAGCGTCTTCTGTGCAAGAAAGTTCTGCAGGAAGTGTATTTTGGATCCTTCTATAAGCTGTCCTATTTTATAAATATCCTCCTTTGTGTGAAATCCGGGAACAACAGTGGTACGAAACTCATAATCCTTCGCGGACCGCATTACAATATCTATGCTTTTCTTTATGTTATCACTTTCATAAAAACCCACCTCTTTATATCTTTCCAAGGGAAGCTTTACATCCATAGCAATATAGTCTGTAAGAGACAAAACTCTCTCTAGTGTGTCGGGGTTTGAGCCGTTAGTATCCAACTTAACAAGGAATCCTTCTTTTTTTATCTTTTCCAAAAACTCTCCTATCCTCACACTTACCGTCGGCTCCCCTCCACACACTACAACCCCTTCCAGTTTTCCCTTTCTCTCACTTAAGAACTCAAAGAACTCCTCTTCTTTCATTAACACTTCTTCTTTTTCCGGCAAAACAAGCTCCGGATCATAGCACCAAGGGCAACGAAAATTACACCCGGAAAGGAACACTGTACATGCCACCTTTCCGGGATAATCTATAAGAGTAAATCTTTGGAGTCCTCCTATCTTCATGCCACGTACTCCTTTCTCTCGCTATACTCCTGCCTTTTTCCGTCATTCCACTGTTTTACAGGCCTCAAATAACCAACAATACGAGAGTAAACCTCGCACTCCTTGTACTCCGAGAGAGAAGGATTGTTTTCAAGACACTTTTCACACTTGAAAACAAAAAGTTCCTTGCCATCCTCTTCATATACGGCAAGAGAAAGATCTTTCTTGCTTTGACAGTCAAAGCAGAAAGCATCCGCTTCACGTGCCTCTTTTTCACTTGTAAATATTTTTTTCATTTTATTACTTTTTTAGGACTTTTAATTACACACTTGGGACAACGATTTACCTCACCTTTAATATAACCACATTTGGGACAAATTGAAAAGGTGGGGGTAATAGTCACATATGGTAAAGCATAATTCTCAAACACCTTACGAATAAGGTTTTTGGCAGCATCGGCATCCGGCAATCTCTCGCCAAGAAAGAGATGTAAAACTGTTCCTCCTGTAAAGGTCTGTTGCAACTCGTCTTGCAGCTCAAGCGCTTCAAAGGGGTCATCCGTGTAGTTTACGGGAAGGTGTACAGAGTTTGTATAGTAAGGAGCATCTTCTGTTCCAGCAGTGATGATGTTGGGATAATTATCCTTATCAACACGCGCCTGCCTGTAAGAAGCTCCTTCACCCGGCGTAGCTTCCAGATTGTAAAGATTTCCTGTTTCTTCTTGGTACTCCACCAGCTTGTCATTCATAAAGTTCAAGACCTTTAAGGCAAAGCTCCTTCCTTCTTCCGAAGCAATATTTTCCTTGAGGAAATTTAAAAGCGCTTCATTCATGCCAATAAGCCCGATGGTAGAGAAATGGTTTCCAAAATATGATCCACGCAACTGCTTTACAGAAGAAAGATAATGTTTCGTATAAGGATAGAGGCCCTTCTCTGTAAAGTTCTCCAGCACTTTGCGCTTTATCTCCAAGCTCTCCTTTGCGAGATCCATTGTCTCTCCCAGCCTTTCAAAGAACTGCTCTTCTGTTTCAGAAAGATACCCTATACGCGGAAGATTAATGGTTACCACTCCTACGCTTCCCGTAAGAGGCTGTGATCCGAAAAGTCCTCCACCGCGCTTTATAAGTTCACTGTTATCAAGTCGCAAACGACAACACATGCTACGAAAGTCCTCCGGGTTCATGTCGGACTGAATAAAATTAGAAAAGTAGTTTATTCCATACTTGGCGGTTGCCTCCCACATCTTATCTAAAGTCTCGTTCTCCCAATCAAACTCTTTCGTAATAGATATTGTCGGTATAGGGAACGTGAAAACTCTACCCTTTGCATCACCTTCCATCAAAACTTCGTAGAACGCTTTATTGAAAATATTCATCTCTTCTTGAAACTCTCCATACGTCTCCTTTTGCGGCTTTCCTCCAATTATTATAGGTTGATCCTTCATAAATTTCGGAACAGTAACATCAAGCGAAACATTTATAAACGGTGTCTGAAATCCCACACGAGTAGGCACCATGCAATTAAAAACAAACTCCTGCAAGGATTGTTTTACCTGCTTGTAGTCCAGTTTATCCCTTCTTATGAACGGAGCGAGAAGCGTGTCAAAATTACTCATCGCTTGCGCTCCTGCAGACTCTCCTTGGAGAGTAAAAAAGAAGTTCACTATCTGGCCCAACGCAGGCCGCAGGTGCTTGGGAGGCTTAGACTCTACCTTAGAGGTAACTCCTCCAAAGCCACGCACAAGAAGATCCTGAAGATCCCATCCGCAACAGTAAGTGGCAAGAAGGTTTAAGTCATGTATATGAAAGTCCTGATTCTTAGCAGCCTCACGTATTCTTTCAGGATATATCTTGTTTAGCCAATACTTCTTAGAAATATTAGAGGTAGCATACTGATTTAATCCCTGCAGAGAGTACGTCATGTTAGCGTTCTCCTTTATCTGCCAGTCTATCTCATCAATGTACTTTTCTATGAGCTCTGTAGAATCATCAAAAGAGGCCTCTCTCACTTCTCGACGTTTTTCTCTGTATATTATGTAGGCACGAGCCGTCTCTGCAAGACCCTCCATGATAAGCACCTCTTCTACAATATTCTGTATATCCTCCACTTGAGGTACATCATCTCTACTAAACCTTCTCAACAAAAGATCAACAGCTTTCTTGGAAAGCTCTCCTGCTTCACTCTTACCTCCTTCTTTTGTAAAAGTGAGCGCTTTATATATCGCTTGCTCTATCTTTTCAACCTTAAAATCTACTTGTTCCCCGTTTCTTTTTTGGACTTTGGATATCATTATTTTACTAAACTTTACTTTTCAAGTACTGCATAAGCTACGCAGCAATTTTGCCATTATATAACAATTTAGAACTCACCTCAAGTACCTCCTTTTTTTTAACTTGGAAGGCAAAAAACTCTCCCGAGAATACTTTTCATACCCTTTTCCGTAACCCATTTCACGCATCATCTTAGTAGGAGCATTCCTTATTTTTTCAGGAACAGGAAGCTCTCCGTAGCTTTTCACATCCTCCATGGCTCTCAAAAATCCTTCGTAAGCGCGACGATCCTTTTTGCAAGAAGAAAGGTACACGACGCCGTGTGCAAGATTTATACCACATTCCGGCAAACCAACCGTTTCTACGGCACGAAACACCTCATTTGCCACCACCACTGCAGTGGGCTGTGCAAGACCGACATCTTCTGAGGCAAAGATAACCATTCTTCGTGCAATAAATTTGGGGTCTTCTCCCGCATTTATCATACGCGAAAGATAGTAAAGCGCGGCATCCGACTGACCGGCGCGCATACTCTTTATAAAAGCAGATGTCGTGTCGTAATGTTTCTCTCCTTTTTTGTCGTAATAAAGAACTCCCCCTTGCAAGACACTCTCCAGCGTGCTTGGATCAACTTTTCCATAAAGCCTATAAGCGTTCTCCACCAAGCTTATGCCACGCCTCGCATCACCATCCGCCATTCTTGCCACCCACTCAATAGTCTTCTTGCTCATCTTTATGCCGGTACGCTTTAATATAGACTCTACATCATCATCTTCCAGTTTGTAAAAAACAAAAACACGACAACGAGAAAGCAATGGAGAGATCACCTCAAAACTGGGATTTTCCGTGGTGGCACTGATAAGCACTATCTTCCCGGACTCCACATAAGGAAGCAGAAAATCCTGTTGCGCTTTGTTGAAGCGATGTATCTCATCTAGAAAAATAACTCTCTTTCCTCTCTTTAACGCCTTTTTTATATCCTCCTTTCCCGCGGAAACAGCAGACATCTCCTCTATTTCATCTCCGGCATATATACGAGCTAAGGTAGTTTTACCCGTTCCGGGAGGGCCCCAAAAAATAACCGAAAAGAGGTGTCCCTTTGAAACAGCGACATGCATCGGTTTCCCTTTTGCGGTCAAGTGCTTCTGTCCCACAACCTCCTCTATATTTTGGGGGCGTATTTTTGATGCAAGGGGTTCCATTTTAACGCAAACTTTCCCATTCCCTGACATCCCTTTCGCTAAAGCCAAAGTGGTGTGCTATTTCGTGATAAACAGTATCTCTCACAACATCTCGCACTTCTTCTCTGTTGTTTCGTGCAACACGAAGAATGGGTTTTTTAAATATAGTTATTTTATCCGGAAGCTCTCCTCCCGACCCTCTTCCCCACTCCGTCTTAGGAACTCCTTCATAGAGACCCAAAACGTTATCTTCATACACACCCTCCTCCACACAGATAGCAACGTTATCCATCATCTCTCTTATGTCCCGGGGGAGAGAATCAAGGGCCTCTACAACAAGCTTTTCAAAATTCATTCCAAGAGAAGTACAAGGGAACCTTTTTTGGGAGCCTGAGAAACCTTAATACTGACTGCCTCTCCCTTCTTTCCTTCCTTTACGTCCTCTCCTTCAATCTGCATAGAATCCACTGTTTGCTCGAACCCCTCTCCTTCTTTTTCAATTCTTACGTCGTCTCCCACTTTCAGATCTCCGTGAAGCTCTACTACGGCCGCACTCACCTTTCCGTAATAATGGGTGATTTTGCCGATGGGCTTCATATTTTATTTATTTTTTATAACTCGACCTTTCCCAACGATAAAGCTCTTGGTGCCACTCATCCTTGAGAATATTTGTCGATACCTCTTGCTCTTCCTGCCAACTGCTGACAACATCACGAAAATCCTCTGGTGGAATAGTATAGAAAGCGTCTTCTTCTTTGGATATGTGAAGCAAGCAATACTCCTCTGTCTCTCTTTCCGCGACCACAACCATCCCTTTTCCTATTACATCTACGACCATATCGCCCTCAAAGTTTACCGTCTCACACTCCTTTGCAAACTTTGCAAAACAATCGAGATCGTCCTTGCATCTCGCTTCCATGATAGGGCCCTCATAAGGGCTCACTCCTTCCGGGACAGAAGGAGGGGTCTCTATCACTCCTCCTTTGTGTATAAAGTTTAATACAGGTATGGTGGCAAGAAATACCAGAACAAAAACAACCACCCCTGCAAGAGAGAGAATTTTAAGTAAAGTCTTCGTACTCATGCTTTCTTATTTTGGCATAAATGAGATCTTTTGGAAATAGATTGACAAGAGACCCCTTTTTAATATATAATTTAGTATCTTTGAACATAAAAAAGGAGGGAAGCATGAAAGAAGAAGAAATATTCTCTGAGCTGAGAGACCACGGGTTTCAGCCGCAAATGTGTGTTACGGCAATCCCCTATTTGAGCGACAAAAAAATACTAGAAGTGGTGTGCAGATGTACTGATGTAAAAGTTTGCATTGCGGCCGTGGAGAGCGTAAGCTCTCAGGAAAGCATTTTGCATATACTGCAAAAATGCGATCACCACATCGACGTCTGCAGAAAGGCGATACCACTCCTAAAGGCTTCTTATCTCTCGTGGCTCGTAAACGAATGCCACTACCGTCGCGATGTGGTGGAAGCGGTTCTGCAAGAACTAAAGAGCCGCTAGCTCTTTAAAGGCACATAGGTGCCTTTTTTTATTGCACTACAAAAATATTTGATGTATCATAGACCCGTATGAAACACACAGAAGTACGCAAAGGAACAATAATAAATATAAACGGAGATCCGTACGAAGTCTTGGAACACTCCCACAGTGTAAAGGCGCGTGGAAGCTCTGTGATGCAGACACGTATACGCAATCTCAAAACGGGAAACGTGATACAGAGATCGTTCCATCCAAAAGATGATATAGAAGAAGCAGACATAGACAAGGAAGAGGCTATTTTTATATACGCACGGCGCGGAAGCTGTATTTTTGCCAAAAAAGAAGACCGTGGAAAACGGTTCACTTTAAGCGAAGAGTGTGTGGGAGATAAGCTAGACTACCTCAAAGAGAACACTCCCGTAACAATTATACTTTTCAATGAAGAGCCCATTTCAGTGTCCATACCGGTAAAAGTGGAACTAAAGGTGACAGAGGCTCCTCCCGGAGTAAAAGGAGACCGCTCCCAAGGGGGAACAAAAACAGTCACACTGGAAACCGGTAAAAAGATGGAAGTTCCTCTCTTTGTAGAAAGAGAAGAGATAATAGAAGTAAACACGGAAACGGGAGAGTATGTCAGGAGGATGCAGAAGTAAATAAGCGACGGTAAGTTGCATTGCAAGAAAGCGTTTCTCTATCTCCTATTACCACAAGCTTTCTTTTTGCTCTCGTAAGAGAAACATTCAGTCTGCGCATATCATTTAAAAAGCCGATTTCGCCTTTCTTGTTGCTCCTTACAAGAGAGAGTATCATTACCTCCCTTTCTTGTCCTTGGTATCCGTCCACCGTATAAGCCTCCATGCCGCACTTCCTTGTGATTAGCTCTGCTTGATCGTCATAAGGAGTAATTATACCTATATTCTCTTTTTTTAATCCTTTTGAAAGAAGGTTTTTTAATGTTTGCACAACCATCTCCGCTTCACGTTCATTATAGATAGAGAAAGAGTCTTTCTTTCTTTTTTCAAAGCGATCACTGTATATAGAAGTGTCAAAAATCTCAAAAACCACACTGTCTTGCACTCCCAGATCGCAAAGCGTTATATCTTTTACAAGAGAAGATGCTTTTAGCTTCCCGTCATAGAACTCATTTGAAGGAAAGCGCATAAGCTTCTCGTTCATTCTGTACTGCTCCTTTAAAAGAAGTGATGACTCCGGAAATCTTTTTATGAGCACCTTAAAAAGTGTTCTTTGTAATATCTCCGTACTACTTTTTAAGGTAGGTGGAAGTTGTTTATGATCACCTGCAAGAATAAAACGTGGAGCTTTTGAGAGCGGTATAAGAGAGCTGGGAAGCGTGGCCTGCGGAGCTTCATCCATCACAACAACATCAAACTCTCCTTCAATTGTAAAAGAGGAAGAGTTGGTAGAAACAACCACTTGCGCCTCGTTTATAATGCGCCTTGATATCTCTTCTTCCATGGCACGCGCACCTTCATAGTAGCCATCCGCCTTTTCGTTTAAAGAGATCCACTCCGCCATAGAGGAAACCTTGTGGGGAGAGAGTTTTCCTTTCTTTTTTGAAAAGTGCATCTCCATTATCTTGCGCTTGGGAAGAGTGGGTTTTTCATATTTTTGTTGCTCCTCTTTTGCTTCTTCCCCCATATCTCTTAACTTCTTAACAGAGGAGTAACTACCATCACTCTCCATGAGAGAGTGTAGCATCACATCCTTTAAAGAGCGTGATATTCTTGCAGGATGACCGATGCGCACAATGTTCACTTCTCCATAAAGCTCTTCTGCAAGATTGTCGGTAGCAACATTGCTCTCCGAAGTGGCAAGCACCCTATTTCCTTTTCTCACCTCTTGCCTTATTACTTCTGCCGCAGTTTTCGTTTTTCCGGTACCAAAGGGTCCATGAATTAAAAAGAAGTCCTCCGCTCTTAAGGACTCCGCAACCGCTTCTCTCTGCTCCCTATTTAGATCAACAGAGAGGTCTTCCTCTTCACCAAAAGAAGGACTCCTTTCTCCCAAAAAGAACTTCAAAACGCGCGCTCCTTCCTCGCTCAAGTTCTCCAGATTCTCATACATACGATAAAAAGTAGTATCGTTTGCGGAAAGATCAAGGCGCACTTCCCCGGAAAGAGGATTTTCTGTGGCAACTATAAAGTGCTTGCTTCCCGTTTCCGTAACAATTCCCTCGCTTACGCTCTTTCCAGCACTAATCGTTACAGAGTCCCCGATAGATATTTCAGAGAGTATCTCTTTTTTTCGAGTAAGCTTTACAAGTTTGTAGCCAAACTCTCCCCCAATAATCTTTGACTGTAAAGAGAGAACCGCCCTTCCCCTTTTTTCGCGTTCCTTTCCGGATATGCTGCGCATCTCTTTTTCCATCTCTTCCACTTCCGCCTTTCTCTCTTTTTGCAGCTCTTTTTTAAGATCTTCTATAAGCTCCTTCATTCTTAGAAAAGGGTCTTCTTTTCATCAAGCGCTTCATTTGCCATTCTGTCCGCTTCTTTGTTGTAGTTACGAGAGACCGCCTTAAAACTTACTTTTTTAAAATCAAGACAAAGATTCCAAAGCTTTAAAAATAAAGGTTGCAACTTCTCATTCTCTATCTTGTACTTTCCTTTCATATGATTTACAAGCAACTCGGAGTCCGACCTAAGCTCCACTTCCGTTTCCTTTGCAAGACTTTTTCCAAAAACAGATTTGAACTTGGAGAGCGCAAAAATAACCGCCTTGTACTCCGCTTCATTGTTTGTAAGACTATCACCAAGATACTCTTTGTACTCTTTTATCTTCTCTTTTTTTTCATTATAAAAAACGGCTCCTGCCGCTGCGGGTCCGGGATTTCCGCGTGCCCCGCCGTCAGTGTATATAGTTATTTTTTTCATAGAAGTAACTTGTAAGACACTTTTTAAATTTTTCTATGTTTTCATTTTTAAGATAAAAACCCGCTGCAGGATGGTGTCCTCCAAAAGATAAAAGACAATCCGAGCAGTGCTCCATTGCTTCCACGGCACTAAAACCGGAAGGAACACGCGCAGAGCCCTTGCTTACACTTTCTCCTTTGCTAAACACAAATACGGGCTTCTTTGTTCTGCTTATCACCTGTGAAGCAACAGCCCCTGCAAGGTCGGGCGGAAAACTTCCTCCTCCAAAGACAATTATATCTCCATGATTAACACCATCTATTATCTCCTCTGTTTCTTTTTTTATCTCTTCGTCTCTTTTGTTGCGCTTTTCAAACAAGGATTGCACTATCTTCTCTGCCTCCTTCTCCGTTTTTGCGGAAAGAAAAAGATAAGCATCATTTATCGCTCCTCTGTTCTCTGTAATATTTAAAAGTGAAACGGTTTTTTGGACAAAATCACTTTCTATCTTTCTGCGGAGAAGCTTTAATGCCGGTGTCCGGGGATTATCGAGTAATGGCAATCCTTCATCAAGTATTTCCTTGTTCTCTCCTTTTTGGGGAACCATATCAGCAACAGTGGCAAGCGCAACAAGTTCTATAAGCTCCCTACGCATAAAAGATATATCGCTCATCTCTTGTGCAAGAGAAAAAGTAACGCCCGCATTGGCCATCTCTTTGAAGTGATAACCGTCCCCTTTCTGCTTGGGGTCAACAATTACCTCTGCGTCCGGCAGTCCGTTCAACTGCTCGTGATGATCGACAACAATAAGACGAAAACCGGTTTCTTTAGCAGCACGGGCGCCTTCAAAGCTCGCTATTCCGCAATCAAGAGAAACAAGCAACGCAGGAGACTCATCTTGCATAAAAGAAACAGCATCAGGTGTCAGTCCGTGACCCCATCTGTTTATGTCAGAAATATAAACAGAAACACTTCCTCCCATGCTCTCTATTGTTTTTTTGAGAATGATCACAGAACAAACCCCGTCCAGATCGGCGTCTCCGAAAAGCACAACACGCCCTTTTTCGTTTAAGATCGCTTTTGCAGCCTTTTCTATGTTCTTCATAGCCCTTCTAGTCCCGGCATAGGGCTGTTGCTCAGATAAGCAAGAAGTGCACCTCCTCCGTAAGAAACGTGATCCATTTTATCGAGAAGTTCAAACTTGGAAAGAGCACTGATAGTATCTCCTCCTCCTACTATACTCAAAGCGCCGTGATTCCTTATAATACGATCTGCGATCTCCATCGTTCCCCTTTCAAAACTACTTTCCTCAAAAAGTCCTAGGGGGCCGATCCACACTATTGTTCCCGCTTCTTTTATGATCTCCCCATACATCTTAATCGTTTCCTTCCCTATATCAAATATGTCCTCATCCCCTCTTGTATTTCCGGGTCCCGTCTCTCTTATGTATGCCGTCCCCGTTCTGTCGGGAGAAGCGATAACATCTACGGGAAGATGCGCTTTGGGAGAAGTAAAATCAACCTCTTTTACTGCATCAATAACCTCGTCTTCCGGCAAAGGAAGACCAACCGAGATGCCTCGCACTACAAGTACCGCGTTTGCCAACTTGCCACCCAAAAGAACATGGTCGGTATGTTCTATAAAGTACTTGATAGCAGAGATCTTGGACTTTACCTTTGATCCTCCAATGATCATGACTATCGGTCTTTTGGCGTTTTTCTTTACCCTGTCAGCCATAGTAACCTCTTTTTGCAGGAGCATTCCCGCAGCAGAGGGAATAAAGCGCGATATCTTTGCAACAGAAGCGTGCTTGCGATGACAAACGGAAAAGGCCTCATTTACGTAAAAATCCGCCAAAGAAGCAAGCTTGCGCGCAAACTCTTCCGAGTTTTCTTTTTCTTCTTTGTAGAGTCTTACATTCTCAAGTAAAAGCACATCTCCTTTTTTCATTTGCGAGATGCGATCCTTTACTTTTTTGCCTATACAGTCATCGACAAAGTCCACTTCTCTCTTTACAGCACTTGAAAGATGATCCTTTACACAGTAAATACTTCCTTCCGGCAACTTAGAGCTTATCCTTTCCAGTAAAGGTTTTTTTTCGTTCATTCTCCTTTTTTTGGAAGGATTTCCAAGATGACTCATCACAATCACCTTTGCTCCTTTGTTAATGAGATGTTTTATGGTGGGAGCGGCTATCTTTATGCGTATATCGTTGCTTACACTTCCATCCTTGTTCAAAGGAACATTGAAGTCACAACGCACAAGAACGCACTTCCCGTCCACATTCATGTTCTCTATATTCTTCATTTTTTTCTCAACGCTTCTCGAAGCGCTTCTTTTAAACTTTTACTCTCTGAGGGCTCTTGTTGTTTCTTTTTGTGCTCCCGAAGAACCTCTTTTAGTTTGTTTGTTTCTTCTTTCTGCGGCTTCTTTTCTGTTTTAAGCGCCTCCTTTAAATTTTCCGCACTCTGTTCTTGTTTCTGTGGCTTACTCTCTTCTTTTTTAAGCGATTTACGGCAAGTCTTGCAGTAAGTGGGGCGTGTGCCATCCGGCACAAAAGGAACTTTTGTCTTTTTCCCGCACTTAGAACACTGCGCATCATAAACATCCTTCGTGCTTTCCACTACAGAGTTCTGGAAATCTCCCAGCCAACGTGAAAGCTTTTCCTCAACAACACTTCTCTCGGTAGCGTAACGCTCTATAGATGTCCTTATTATCTTGTCACGCACTTTTTCACTCTCTCCTTCCCACGGAGGTATGGTGGTAGCGGAAAAAGGTCTCCCGGACACACCATTAATCATCAGTTTTGCATAAATATTATACTTGGGCAAGTTTATGAGATCATCAACTTTAACATCGGGAGCAAACTCTTTTTCAAGCCTTTCCGCATCCTCTGATCCAACACGGAAAGACACTATCGTTCCCATGTTACCAAAAACGGCATCCTCCACTTCCTCCTCCATCTGAGATATGTACTGGTGACCGAGTATGAGCGACAAACGGTACTTGCGCGCCTCTGAGAGTATGTTCACAAAAGATCTCGTAGCAAAGTTCTGAAACTCGTCGATGTAAAGAAAAAAGTCTTTTCTCTCTGGCTCCGGGATCTCCACACGCGACATGGCGGCAAGTTGCAGCTTTGTAACAAGAAGCCCTCCCAGCAACATAGAGTTGTCTTCTCCTATCTTTCCCTTGGAAAGGTTCATGATAAGCACTTTGCGATTATCCATTATTTCACGCATATTTATGCTCGAAGTAACCTGCCCCACTATGTTTCTTATAAGCGGGTTTGAGATAAACTGCCCTATCTTGTTTTGAATAGCTGCTGTCGCTTCCACGGCGTACTGTTCACTGTAGCGCGCAAACTCGTTCATCCAAAAAGATTTTACCACCGGATCGGTAACTTTTTCGGTTACCTTGTTGCGATACTCTGTGTCCGCCATCATGCGATTTATTCCCAAAAGCGTAGAGTTGGGAGACTCCAAGAGCGCAAGGATAGTGTTATTTAGTATATACTCCATGCGCGCCGACCAGACATCGGGCCATATCTTCTTGAAAACACCCATAAGCCCCGAAGCAACAAGGTGACGATACTCCTGATCAACGCTCTCCATGACATTAAAGCCCATGGCATAACTCACATCAGAAGGATTAAAGTATATAACATCATTTATTCTTTCTTTGGGAACAAAAGACAAGACTCTCTGGGAAGCCTCTCCATGCGGATCAATAAACCCAACTCCTTCACCTCTTACTATGTCTTGGATGGCCATGTTCTCCAGCATAGCCGTTTTCCCCATGCCCGTTTTTCCAATAGCATAAAAGTGACGCCTTCTGTCATCACGCTTTATGCCAAACCTCCTTTGCTTGTTGCGAAAGTTGGTTATTCCGAAAAGTGTAATATCGTTTTCATTCATCTTCTTTTATGGGAAGATCATGTGGTGCTTCCCTCTTTCTTGCCTCTACGCGTTGAATAACGGAAGGCGGAGCAGTAATACGCGAAGGAAAGTGAAACAAGGAAGCGAGCTCCTCCGTATTAAGATAAAAGTAAGCGCCTTTTACGTTTTCCGGCCAGTACGCCTGCCGACGATCAACGGCGTTACGGAACATTCTCCTCTGTTTTAAATAAAGTCTTCTCTTCTGGAACCAGTAAAAGTCATACCAGTTCTGTTTTACCTTCGTTATCGTTTCTCCCCAAGGAATTATAGAGTTCATGGCAGGATTATTAAACTGATTGAAGTAACTCATAGGAACCTTAAACCTTCCTCCGAAAAACTTATCATTTCTCGCAAGATAAACAAAGCGCAGATTCACCTTAAACATCTGCTTAGAGATCTTTCTTTCTATCGCGGCAACGGTCTCTTTCTCACCGGGAGTAAGCATCATCTCCGGAGGATGCATCTTCTCTTCCTCTTTCTGAGGAGAAGATATTATGCCATGAACAAGCATGTCCCAGGCCTCTTTTATTATAAGCCCCCTTTCTTTGGGAGGCTTTCTTTTTACAAGCCTATCACGCTCCTTTCTTGCTTGTGTGACCACTCCACTCTCCCCATCAGTAACAGGATTTAACTTCATCTGAATCCAAACCTGCTCCCCTTTTTCCAGTAGCGACAAGCCTTCAAGAAGAGAGGATATAGGGTCGATACGCTTCTCTTCTTTTGCTTCTCTCTCCGTCTCAAAATCAACGTAAGTTCTTATAGGATAACAACTGGGAGCAACCATGGTATAATCCGCACCCAGTATCTTCCAGCGATCGTTGGGAATATCCTGAGGAACCTTTTTGGTGTAGTCCTGTACCTGCACTATCTCCGCATCGGGATACTGAGCATAGAGATGTGACTCGAAAACATTGCGCTGATTCTCCGGAATGCGGACAAGGAAGTGCGGGACCCCATCTATAGATGCTATCTCCAGCCCAAAAGAGAGAGAATACTCTCCCTTCCACCACTTCTCAAACCAGTTAGGAGGGCCATATATCTGCCAAAATCCCGCCAAAACAGAGTCCATGGCGCGGATAGGCTTCAATATCTCTCCCGGTATGCGTACCTCCAAAAGTATCGTCTTGGGCTTTTTGGTCATGTCCCACAAGATGTTGCGCCAAAAAAGCCAGTGATACTTAAACTTCGGCCAGAGAATAAAAGGTAGAGGGACCCACCACCATGTTTTAATAAAATCCCACGCAATAGGTAAGATATAAGAAAAAGTAACTGTCGCCACCTCTGCCGCTTGGTATACTATATCTTTAAGCAATGGTATATTTTCCATCATGGCTTCTTACGAAGCGCCTCTTGTTGTTCAAGTTCTGTACAATAGTGTTCTTTTTAACCATCCTTTGAGAGAACACTTTTTCGATGATCTCATCTTTCGTTAAAGGCCCTTCTTTTTTCAGTATATCACGGATGACGTCTTTTACTTCCCCCACGCTATAACCCCACTCCGAGAGAGCATAAACACCTCTCCCTACTAAAATAAAGCGATCGTCTTTTATAAGTTCATTGTGTACCGTTTGCGGATTCGCTCCTCCTATGAGACTGCACACTTGACGGAAGTGCAGAGGCCTTCCTTCTCTTTTCATCGCAAGATACGATTTGTCTTTTACGCCACGCGGATTAACTTCCGGCCAAGAAGAGAGCCCGAAGTTTCCGTCCTGCGTTTCACCTATCTTTTTTGATATCTCTAAGTAAGAAACAAGCTTCTCTTTCGGTATGCTATTTGAGGGATCAATATCCTCCACAGAAAGAACAGCGCCCTCCTGCATAAGCAACTTGCAAGCATGTTCAATGACTTCATTTGCAGAATAAAGAGAGTTCTCATTGTTGGTCCACAAGGAGTGTCTCTCTTCTGTTTCCGACATGCGCTTAAAGTACTCTCCTACACTTAAAAGAAATATGAGGTGGCTGTCCTTCTGCTCCTCTTTGGAAAGCGAGCGTACAAGTTTGTCTTCACGCTTTACTCCCCCGAAGCGCTCCATTTCATTATTTAAAGAAATAAAAACAGAGATCTTCTTTTTGGAGTTCTCCATAACTCTTCTTACGCCATCCCTCTCTATCTGTCGCACTCTTTCACGCGTTATGCCATACTCCTCTCCTATCATCTCCAGAGTCTCTCTTCTGTGTCCGTGAAGCCCGAAACGACGCACAAGAACCTCCCTTGTTCTTTCTGGGAGGTCTGCCAATAAGGAGTGCGATATTTCGTTGTACTTAAACATGTTCCTACTTTTATAAAATATTATTTGCTTTTTGTCAAACTATATAACAGAGGCCCTGCAAGAAACACGGAAGAGTAGGTTCCTATCGCTATTCCGACAATAAGCGCAAGCATGAAGTAGAAAAGCGTAGAAGCTCCCATAAGAAGAACGTCAAGAAGTACAAGTATTGTGGTAATAGAAGTGGCAAGAGATCTTCCGAGCGTCTCCGTAAGACTTCTGTTCACTATCTTGTAAAATCCTTTTTCCGTTCCCCTCTCTAGGTTTTCACGCACCCTGTCAAACACCACCACTGTGTCATTTATAGAATATCCAAGAGTAGTTAGTATAGCCACCACAATAGGTATCGTCATCTGCACTCCGTAAAAATGCCCCAAGACAGAGAACAATCCCACCAGTATAAGTACATCGTGCAAAATAGCGACTCCCACGGCAACCGCGCCGTATCTGCCAGAGTTTACGAGCTGCTCCCCTCTAAAACTTATAGCAACATAAATAATCACCAGAAGAGAAGCGATGAGTATAACTGTTACGGATCTACTTCTTAGCTCTTCTCCTACCGCTGGCCCTATCGCTTCAAAGTACTCTTCTTTAGCCCCTTCCATAGCGGAAGATATCTTTTCATAAGTTTCTTCATCGGCAGAAGAGGTGCGCACAATAAAGCGATCCTCTTCCATGTGTTGCACACGCACATCTTTCACTCCCGCCTGAACAAGACTCTCTTCTATCTCACTTACAGAGGGACGCTCTTCTTCATAGTATCCCTCAAACACACTTCCACCAGAGAACTCTATTCCCGGATTCACACCCCAAAAAAAGAGTGAGAATACGGAAAGTAAAACAAGCAGCAGAGAGAGTGCGTAATAAAACTTCCTGTGTTTTATAAAATCAATAATCTTTATAACCATAGCTCTTCCTTTTTACCGAGCATACTGTCCGCGGCAAGCATAAGAAGAAAGCGTGTCACTATCATCGCAGAAAACATGCTTACCAAAATACCAAGCATTAAAGTTACCGCAAATCCTTGCACAAAACTGGTAGCAAACAGAAACAACATCAAAGCAACAATAAGCGTAGTAAAATTCCCGTCCCTTATAGACGGCCAAGCCCTTCTAAAGCCTTCGTCTAAACTTTCCGTAATACTGTTCCCTTTTCTTATCTCTTCACGTAACCGCGAAAAAATAAGTATATTAGCATCGATCGCCATTCCCATGGAGAGAATAAAACCTGCTATTCCGGAAAGCGTAAGAGTTATCGGTATAGTCTTAAACAAAGCAACCACTATAAGTCCGTAAAAGAGAAGCGAAAAGATGGAAAGAAGACCGGGAAGGCGGTAAGCAACCACCATGAACACACATATCGCCAAAAATCCCCAGATCGCCGCCATTACAGAGAGATGTAGAGACCTCTCTCCAAGAGAAGGTCCGATGCTCTGCTGAGAGATAAGGTTCATAGGAATGGGAAGCGCTTCTTGCAAGCTTCTTGCTATCTCTCTCGCCTCTTCCTGTTGAAGGTTTCCGCTTATCTGTGCTCTTCCCTCCGTTATCACCTCTTCTACCGTTGCCTGTTGGAGCATCTCATCATCAAGAAAAGTAGCTAAAGGACGATCTACGTTGCGCTCTGTTATCTCTCTTAGCATCTCCGCACCCTCGTTATCAAACTCAAGAAGTATCATCGGTCTGTTTGTAGAGTAGTCAACTTCCATTCTCGCATTACGCAGATTTCCTCCTGTAAGCCCCGTAGGCTCAAAAAGATCATCGGAAAGAAGTATTTCAAGCCCCTCAAACTCTTCCTCTTGCAGTAGTGCAAAATCTTCTTCCGTAAACTCCCTAAACGGCTTTCCTATTATCTCTTCCGCCTCCTCTTCTCTTTCTTCTCTTTCCTGTTCAACACCCTCCGGTATTTCACGAAACTCAAGAAAAGGAGTCTCTCCTATTTTGCCTATCGCTTCTTCTAGGTCATGAACTCCGGGAATTTCCACCACGAGACGCTCTCCCTTAACCTGCACAGCAGTCTCTCCTATTCCAAATATATCTATACGCCGCTCTATTACGTTGCGCAAGCCCTGCATACGTTCTCCTACTTCGTGCTCCGGGACGTCACTAAGGTCCGCCTCATAAAGGAGGTATGCTCCACCCTGAAGATCAAGTCCTAATTGAAAATCTCTCTCTTCCATCTGTGGAAGCGAGAGGTGCGCTTTATCGTTTAAAAACTCTATCCCGCGATTAATATGCGCGGGAAAAATTGCCATATAAGCGAGAAACGCTAGAAATATCAGCAGTATTGCCGTTACTTTCTTTTTAGTCATATTTTTTGAGTATAACACTTTTTCTTGTCCTGGTCAAAAAAGGAGGGAGGACCTGAAACAAGTCCTCCCTTGTTAAAAGGAAGTTACATGCGGAAAGATCTTATCATGATCCATAGCCCAATCAAGGCAAAGCCCATGACAAGAAGCATTCCCAGCAAATCTGGCTCTACAAGGTACAAAACCAATATGGCCGCTGCAACGACCAAATAAGGTGCAAGAGACCTTATGGTTTTCTTTATGCTGTCTCTCATTCCGTGGAATATATCCGGAATGGCAAGTCCCAGCATAATGCACCCTGCTACAGAGAGAATAGTCAAGAGAGGATCCCAGTAAAAGAATCCCCACGCTCCGACCGCCCCAATCGCCAGCAGCGCAATAAACTGCCACACGAGGCGCACTGTAAGGCGGAAAAGAAGCGCAAAAGCTATCACGGTTAATACTATCAGTTCCATTGCAACCTCCTTTTCTCAAAAATGAACTGTTATGACTTAATTATGACACAAAAGTGTGTTTATGTCAATTAATCTCTCTTTCTTCTTTGCTTTTCATTAAAATACACTCTACCCCTAAGTCTTCCACTCCTTTTTTAAACCCCTTGCTGTCAGCGGGAATCATGTTTTTGCCCCACATAAAGTAGTCATAGTGACAAGGAATAACCTTTTTTGGTTGCATTAAACGTACAGCTTCAACAGACTTGCTTTCATTCATAGTGTTTCTAAGCAAAATGCCTCCTATAGGAATCATTAACAAGTCAGGACTCATTCCTTTCCACTCTTCTTGTAAAAGAGTATCTCCAAGGTTAATAACCGATCTCTCCCCTACTTTGATTTCAAATCCTATAGAACCTTTTGCAAAATTAATATTGTCTTTCTCCATTCTTAATAGCCCGAAAAGAAACCTGATCGTTCCGTGATTTTTTACTTCCCCTGCTTCCTCTTTTTTATAAATCCTCTTTGAGAAAAGAAATATCTCTCTTTTAGGATGATCCCCTTCTGTTAAGTAAGCTTTCATTTCAAACACTCCCCATCCCAAGCTTATCTTAAAAGGACCATGTTTTGTCTTTACTCCTCTTACCTTTACTTCCCCGAGATCAACAAAATCATCTACACCAATCACATATAAGTTCTCAACTCCTTTTTTATAAAACTCTTCAGACAACTCTTCTCCACAAAAAACCTTTGCACCGGTTTTCTTGGCCATAGAGATAGCATAACCAAAGTGATCAAAATCACCATGAGTAACAAAGATATGCGTAACACCTTCCCATTCTGATTTAGGGATTAAACTGTAAGGTTTAATTAAAAAAAGACCCGTTCCCGGGTCAATAGCAATCTTTGCTTTTCCTTTTTCAATAATAAAAGCGTTTAGTCCGTAATATCTTATCTTCATTTTATGACGACCCCATTACTCTTACCATGGAACAGTAGCGCTCCAGTTCTTTTGTTACTTTTTCATTTAAAACGGCATCCACCTCTAAAAAGAAGTAGTAATCCCAAGGCCTCAGATGAGAAGGAACGGAGTGTAGCGAGGTAAGATTTAGTTCGTGCTGTGCAAAAACGTGAAGTATGTCACGTAACACCCCCACTCTGTCATAAACCGCAAGAAGCAGAAGCGTTCTTCCGGAAGAAGGGTGCTTTACATCCCTGGCTATAAAATAAAACTTGGTGATATTGTCTTTATTGTCTTCTATTCCTTCTTCGGAAACAGACATATCATACACCTCTCCCGCTATACGGGGAGCTATAAATCCCGTCTCCTCTCCTCTTTCTTCTTTCATAGGAGCAGTGGTGGAAGAAGACTCTTTAAACTGCACACCGGGTAAGTTTCTCTCTACCCAGCGACGACACTGACGAAACGCTTGGGGATGTGTTTCTATCACCCTCACCTTCTCTTTGTCTCCAAAAAAGCACTGACTGATACTTATCTCACACGACCCAGCCACCTTTAAAGGATAGTCAATGAGGCAGTTTATCGTTTCTGACACTACACCTTCCGTAGTATTCTCTGCAGGAACCACTCCTATCTCCACTCTTCCGGAGTTAACCGCCTCAAAAACATCACGTATCGTTGAACAAGCAACATGACGATCCGAAAAAGTGTTTGCTGCCTGATGGGAAAAGGTTCCTTCCGGTCCCAAAAAAGCAGTAAGAGCACCCTTTATCTGTGAAGCCCCTCGCGCAGCGCGCGTTCTCACAGGTTGACTCTCCACTACACTCAAAACTTCATTTGACTTTGCCTCCGCCACCTTCTTGAAGCCTTCAAGAGAGCTAGAAGTCTTTTTGAATATCTCTTTGAATCCTTCTCTGTCCTTTTCTTCCACCTTACGCGCTAAGTCACGTACTTGATCTTCAAACTCACGCATAATTTCGGGGAAATAAGGGTTGCCTATCTCCAGCTCCGCATAAAGGTCAGGACTTTGAGATAACACTCTTCCTAATATAAGGCTTTGCAAACGAAAAACAGGTGTCAAGAAGGAGTCGTTTATCTCGTGAAGAGTTATCGTACGTGCCAAGCTGATGTTTGCAAAGTGTACCAGTGCTTGTATGAGAGCCATCTGCTTGTCATGCTCTTGTGCATCAATCTCGATGATCTCCGCCCCTTCTTTCTTGAACATACTTTTCATAAAATCGGTAAGCTCTCCTTCTTTCCCGGCAGAACAAAATACCACGTTTTGACCTTTCAAGCTACTTGCCAGCGGACCAAAAAGAGGATGAATACCAACACACTCCGAACGACAATCCTTCATAGCGGAAACAGGACCTTTCTTAAGAGAGGCAATATCACAGAGAAGCGCATCCTCTCTCATATTTTCCTTTACTTCCTCTATTACTTCTTTTGTATGCAAAAGAGGTACAGAGACAATAACTATATCGCTACGAGAGGCAAGATCAGAGTTTGAGAGCTTTGTGCCGTAATCAGAGACAATAACATCAAAGCCACGAGACAGAAAAAAGTCTTTAAACCAACACCCCATTCTTCCTTCACCTCCTATTATTCCGATTTTTTTACGCATACAAGAATCATAGCAAACTTTTGCAACAATTAAAAAGGCCTCGAATCTCTTCGAGGCTTTTTTTCTTAAACCTTTTTTGGCTCATGGAACCACTCTCCTTTCTTTAGGAAAATGACTCCCTTGGCCGCATTTATAGCATCTTCCCACTCTACGTAGGGGCAAAAGAATCCTCTCACTCTGGCGGGAGAGCATCCCACGGGAGTACCACCAATGTGAATAACAGCGGGGCGCCTTAGAAGGTCCGCCGCAGAAAGATAGAAGTAGTAAAAAAGATAATCTTCCGCCGCAACAACGATAACTCCGGGAGCTATCTCATAAAAGTTTCCGGTAAAGTTGTCGCCAGAAAACAACTCAAAGTTACGACGTACCTCCCTTGAAAGTGCATGACTATCCATCTATTCTACTCCTCTATTAGTTTCTGCTTAAATTTCGCGGGACTCCGGAAGAAATCCAGACTTTCTCCGTTTCTTTGCTGCAGAGCGCCGTTTACTTTGCCTATAATGCTTTTCCAATCGATCCTTGTTTTCCAAGCAAGACCGTAAATCTTGCCCTTTTTTTCATTGTTAATTTTCCAGCCATTTGCCGCTCCCTCCTTTACAACTACTTTTGAAGATTCAAAAAAGCAGTGCCAAACACCTCCTTTTTCTGGGACAACAACAACGACTCCGGGAGCAATAACGTAAATACTTCTGCTCTCATATCCGGAAAAAATCTTGCTCATGCGCGACAGATGCATGATCGCTTCACTTATGGCATCCATAAGCACCTCCTTGTTTTATAAGGTTCAAGACGTAAGTAACGTTATTAAAACATATTTTTTATTAAAAATCAACCTAGTGTATGCGAAACTCCACCACCTTTACTTCTTTCGTGGGGTCCATGCTTTGGCGCTCACACTCACGCAACACTTTTTCTGTATCACAGAAACCCCTCTCCTCCATCTCTTGCGGTGCGATTTCATACGTCTCCACCACCTGCGCTTCCGCAAAACTGGTTTCCGTTCCACTGTTTATAAAATTGAGATGATCACCGATCTGTATGTTTTGATCATCAGAAGAAAGACACAAGAACTCTCTATTGCCGCTCAAGATCTCTTGTACTTCTCCCTGATCAAAGTATAGCTCTTTCATTTTCCACAACACTTTTTATATTTATTTCCACTACCGCAAGGACAAGGATCGTTCCTTCCCGCCGCCGCTTGCGGTTTTGCTTTTATAGTAACACGCGATCTCTCTGCAGGACGTGTGCTCTTGACGCGAAATATCCTTTCCGTGATCTCTTTGTCTATACTTTCCATGAGATGATTAAAGTAGTACTGTCCCTCTCTCTTGTACTCGATCAACGGATCACGTTGACCGTACGCACGCAGACGCACCGACTCACGTAACTCGTCCATCATGGAAAGATGCTCTTTCCATAGAAAATCCATCGTGTGCAAAGCTACAAACTTTTCCACTTTACGCATATTCTCTTCTCCCAGCTCCTTCTCTTTCTCTTTATACTCTTTCTCCGTACGTCCCTGCCTTTTTATTATATCAATCATGAAAGAGCGTAGATCACCTTCTCTGCGCAAAATCTCGTCTCTCATGGAGTAAAACTTATTACGGTGTTTGAAAAGCACTTCATCATACTGCAAAATGTGCTTTCGAGCATCAAAGTGACGCCCCTCCACTTTCTTTTGAGCGGACTCTATTACGTTTGAAACAAACTTCATATCTATCGCCTGCTCCTCGGGAAGATTGAAGCGATCCATAAGGTCCTGTATCTTCTCTCCCGCAAATATTCGCATAAGATCATCTTCCAGAGATACGTAGAACTGACTCTCTCCGGGATCTCCTTGCCTTCCACACCTACCACGTAGCTGATCATCTATTCTTCTTGCTTCGTGACGCTCCGTGCCGAGAACAAAAAGGCCTCCTGCCTGACGCACTTTTTCCGCTTCTTCTTTGTCGGGAGGATTACCACCCAAGATTATATCCACTCCTCTTCCCGCCATGTTCGTGGCCACCGTAACAGCACCAAAACGTCCCGCCTGCGCAATTATCTCCGCTTCTTTTTCATGATTCTTGGCGTTAAGTAGACGGTGCTCCACTCCTTCTCTTTTAAGCATCTGTGATAATGTCTCGTTTTTCTCTATAGAGATAGTTCCGATAAGCACCGGTTGACCATTGGAGTGTCTCTTTTTAACTTCTTCCACTACAGCATTGAACTTTGCTTTCTCTGTTTTATACACTCTATCCGAAAGAGATCTTCTTATAAGTGGCTTGTTTGTCGGTATAACCACCACTTCCAGTCCATACACCTTAAACAACTCTTCCGCAGAAGTCTCCGCTGTGCCGGTCATACCCGCAAGACCTTCATACATGCGAAAAAGATTCTGGAAAGTAACACTTGCCATGGTGTCCGACTCCGGCTTTATCTCCAACCCCTCTTTTGCTTCCAGTGCTTGGTGCAGTCCTCCGGACCACCTTCTTCCGGGCATGAGCCTTCCCGTGGAATCGTCTACAATAATTATCTCGCCATTTTTTATGACGTAGTGTATATCCCTTTCATAGAGCGGTTTTCCCGTTTCCGCACTCTTTGCCTGTGCACGGAGAGCCTGTTCTAGGTGATGCAAAGAGTTTATACCCTTCTCTTCATATATATTGTCCACCCCCAACATGTCCTCCACCTTTTTAATGCCTTCCTCTGTGAGCGTAACGGTCTTCTCTTTCTCTTTTACTTCGTAGTCCTGTACAGCAACAAGCTTGGGAACAAGACGAGAAAAGTCAAGATACATCTGCTTCTTATTCTTGAACTCTTCACCTTCTTCCGGCACGGATATAACAAGGGGCGTGCGTGCTTCGTCTATGAGGATAGAGTCCCCCTCGTCCACGATGGCATAATTAAATCCACGTTGCACACGGTCCTCAAGGCTCATGACCATATTGTCCCTTAAGTAGTCAAACCCAAACTGATTGTTTGTTCCGTAAGTTATATCAGCGCCATAAGCCTCCTTGCGCGTGCAAGGACGCAGGAAATCCTCTTCCACTCGAAAAGATCCCAGCGTATCTCTGACATCATCTTTCTCTTCTTCGGTTCCCGATTTGTACTCCGGATCGTAAATAAAGGACTGTTTATCATTTATGCAAGCAACACTAAGTCCCAAGTAGTGATATATCTGTCCCATCCACACCGTGTCCCTGCGAGCAAGATAGTCGTTCACCGTAATTATGTGCACTCCTTTCCCGGGCAGGGCATTGAGATAAGCGGGAAGCGTGGCGGCAAGCGTTTTTCCTTCACCGGTCTTCATCTCCGCTATCTTTCCTTGGTGAAGAGCTACTCCTCCAATAACCTGCGAGTCGTAGTGAAACTGATCAAGCGTCCTTCTTGCGGTTTCACGTACCAAAGAAAAAGCTTCCGTAAGAAGGTCATCTAACGGTTCTTTTTGAGAGCGCTCTCTTAACTTATTTGACCTTTCCAGCATCTCTTCCGAAGAGAGATCTTCTAAGTTCTCGGCGTTTATGTTGTCCAGCAGGGGTTGTATCTTCTTTAGCTGTTTTTCATTGGGATCCCCGAATATTTTCTTTAAAAAAGACATACTACTTATTTCTCTTTTCTTTCGCTTCCTTTCCTCCTTTCTTGGAGAGGTCTTGTACCTTCTCCTTGTACCGTCTTACCGCTTTCTCCAAACTTTCACGCGTTTTATCAATAGACTCCCTGAGGGTTTCCGCACTCCCTTCCGCTCTTATCGTCTTGCGGGGAAGCTTTAGATGAACCTCTGTGCGATACTCTGCTCCGGCAACCTGTTCTAGTTCTACCTCCATAATGATGCGATCCGCTTTCTCGCCTATCTTCTCTCTGTCCTCTTCTTCTTTCTCTACCATGTGAGGAATAAAGCGCGTCACAGAAAATAACTTCTTTTCTACATACTCTTTCACGTACTCGGAAACTTCTACATTTTTTGATCTTATTGATATCTCCATATATTTTAATATTAGTTTTTGTTTATTTTACCACTACTTCATCATCAGGTCTACCTCCTCTTCTATCTCCACGCCAAACCTCTTTTTCACCTCTTTCTTGGCAAGATCTATAAGATGCTCCACGTCCTCTCTTGTCGCCCCACCGGTATTTATAATAAAGTTGGCGTGCTTCTCTGATATCTGCGCTCCCCCCTTCTTTTTTCCTTTTAGCCCACACTGCTCTATTAGATAAGCGGAAGAGACATCTCCAGTATTCTTAAAAACACTGCCGGCAGATGGTTCAGAAGGATGATTCTCTCTCCTTAACGCGAGAAGTTCTGCCATGCGATCCGCACCTCCCTCCCCTTTGGGAACTCTCATCTCCGATGAGATTATTACAAGATTTCCCTTTCGCTTAAATACGCTGTCGCGGTATGCAAAACGGCACTCCTCGTTTGTAAGCTGCAGCTCTTCAATATTCTCGGTATCTATGGCAATAACATTTGTTACAAGCTCCGCCATGGATCTCTCAAAAGCTCCCGCGTTACCGTATATCGCTCCTCCCACAGTGCCCGGCACACCGGCGCCCCACTCTATACTTACCGCCCCCTTGTTTGTAAGCTCACGTGAAAGCCATACAAGTGATACACCGGCATCGGCAAAAACGGTAAACCCGCTTCTATCTTCCTCTATAGAGCACTCTTTCATATCCATCTTTATCACCACCCCTCCATACCTTTTTGCGGGAACAGTGTTGCTTCCCGCACCGAGAATAAAAAAAGGCAGACCTTTCTCTTTGGAAAAAGATACCGCCCTTATAAGCTCTTCTTCGTTTTTCGCCCTAAGAAAGTAGTCCGCCTTTCCGGGAATACGCATGGTGGTGTACTTATCGAGAAGAACGTTTTTTTGTAGTTCCATGATCTTTATGCAATAAAAAGGACAGGAAGCGTTAACTCCGAGTCTAGTGAGTGCATGCCTTCCTGCCCAGTGTTATTCTAGCAAAGGGGATTTCCTTGTCAAGTATAAAAAAAAGAAAGGCAAAATCCTTTCTTGGCAAAAGCAAAAAACCTCGCTCGAGTGAGGTTTTTTGCCGACTCGAAGCAACCCCTTTCGGATATGCACTCACTATCAGAATGATAGCAGAGAGGCTTATTAATGTCAATAGCGATCTTTCCCCGCTTTTCGTGAGAGTAGGTATGACAGATATCCCGCTCCCATAAGCAGAAAACCGGCCACGATAAGTGTTATCGGCCACCCTACAGTATCGGCAAAGTGACGCACAGAAACGTTAACAATAACCCCCGCAAGGAGAACTCCTCCACAAATAACAAGTATCTTCCTTTGCAGATAAACTCCCAGAGAGATGATAATAAGCACGAGAAGCGCGGAAAAGAGATCCCACAGTCCGCCGTACATTTCACCAAACCAAAAGAAAGGAACAACAAGGGAAAAGGATCCCAAAAAGTACAACACACCGGATAACTTCCTCTGAGAGAATAATTTGCCAAGAAATATATAAGATATTCCCAAAACAGAAGTGAGGGCGAAAAAGAAAGTCTCCGGATTTTCTCTTGCCGCAAACCGATCCAAGAAAAACTCTGTCGAGAATATTAGATAAGGTATCCAGGTAAGAGCTCCTACGGCAACAAGCAGAGAAGCAGAGCGTACATCTCTCTTTGCTATAAAGAACAGCAAAGCGGCGGCAATAAAGAGAATGCCGGTAACAAGGAACGCTCCCATAAGAGAGAAAACCACTCCCGCCACGAGAGCAACTCCTCCGGCAAAAGAAAATACAACGCGTTGCAAAAAGTTCCCCGCCATTCCGACTACAAACACAAGCAGCGCACATATAACGTAGTAAAGATTTGAAGAGTATATCTCACCCAAAAAGATAAAAGGCACAGTGAGCATCACACTTCCCAACAAGTAAAGCAGTGTAGAAAGTTTTGGCCTCGGAAAGTAGTAAGCAAAAAGAGCATAAAGGATACCAATAAGAGAAGTGAGATAGGCATAAAAAGATCGCGGCTCATCTACTGTGCGGTGCAGTCCTTCTTGTATAACATTAAGAGAGATAAAAGAGTAAAAGACATAAGTAAGTGAAGCAATAACAAAGAAAAGATAAAAGGAAGAACGACGTATAAAGAAAAGTCCCGCAAACATGAACGTTAGAAGAAGGGAGACGGAAAGAAAGACGCCCGGAGTGATGTCTAAGTCGGCAACCTCTCTTACAAAGACAAATCCTCCCACTCCCACAAGAGAAGCGGCAATAACAGAGAGAGCATCCCTCAGCACATGCATCCCTTGTGAACGTATCTCAAGAAAGAGAGTAAGCAAGAACACTGCAATTCCCAATCCAAACGTAAACATCACTCTTAGTGTAGATCCGATATCTCCCCAGTACTGCAAAAGAAGAAGGAGCACTCCCGTAATAACGATAAGTGCTCCGATACCGTAAGAGACGCCAGCGATCGCTTTGCGTCCCGCAAACGGCTTGCTCTCGCCACTCTCCTTTTTTATGACAGAAAGAAGCTCTTCTTTGCTGAACTCTTCTTTTCTCTCCCTTATCTCATTTAATATCTCTTCCTTTGTTCTTTGCATATTACTTTACCCACCCGATAAGGGTGAATCTATGAGAACTACGATCCAAGTCTAGCTTGTATCCTTTACTGTTCTTTTGAGCATAAAAACCACTGTATCCCCTTCCGCCAAAGAGGCTCTGCAGTCCACTTCTACGACGATACTCCACTTCAAATCCTTCCGGAGAATCTTCCATTAATGTAAGCTGCTGTGCCTCTCTTAGTGATATCTCTTCTTCTCTGTCATCTTCCATATGGTAGCGCCACAAAGCGACATCGTCATCATCTTCCGTTTGCAGTATGCCCCGCTCATCAATGTAATAAGGGTTTGTTCTGTTTTCTATAAAGATAAAGTCGTTCTCCGGAGGTTCAGGTCCCGACAAAAGAACAAACAGAAGTGTTCCTATTATGAATATCAAAGGTGCTCCCAGAGCCGGTATAAGTGGTAAGTATTTTTTCATCGTGTTATAAGATCATTTATAAACGACCTAGTGGACGGTCCTACGTATCCCGTTCCACTTGTCAGCCCCAAAGGGGCAAGTATCTCGTTTTTGTGGAGTTCTTGAAATCGCGCAACCGCATCCCGGGTAAGCGACAAGAAGTTCCCCGTTACAAGTCCTTCAGGGTATATCTCTTCTCCCTGTGCTTTTAGTATCTGCTGTAAACAGGCCACCTCTCGAGAGTTTGTCATTCCCACACTCAAGTTCTCCGTTATCCTTTCACAGGGAAGCGATTCTGCAACGATACGCGCACGCAGATAGGAAAGCTCTCTTTTAACTTCCTCTATCTGTCTTAAAAGCTCTCTTACGCGCTCCTCTCTGGTCATCTCTTCTGACTTTCTTTTTATATCCACTTCCCAAGAGAAGTAGTGCGAAGGGTTAGGTCCATTAAAGCCCTCGTGCCTGCTTTGCAGAGAAGGAATGATGGTGAGCGAAGAATACTCCTCTCCGAACTCAGAAATATTTATCTCTCCTTTTCCATCATCAGAGAGGTCTATAAAGTCCAGCTTACAGTTCTTGTTATTGTTCTCTTTGCAGAGCACATAAGGAACTTCAAATCTGTTCTCGTTATTCCCATCAAAGCGGAAAGAGAGATGTCCTTCTCCTCCCACAATACGGTACCAGTTACCCGCCCAATCCTTGGTATTGTATCCTACGGAGAGCGACCCTCTCTCGGTAAAAGGAAGTATGTTCGTTTTGGGACGGATCGTAAGATCGGAGAGGTGCTCATTTTTATAACAGTAGTACTCTCCCAGAGAGCAATCATTCATATAGACCGCTATCGTCCAATCTGTAAAGATATCGGAAAACGACTTGTCGTATCCAAGAGAGTCAAGCGCATAGTCAATACTCGGTATACCCACAAGAGAGGACTTCAAAGACTTCTCTAACACCTCTACTCCGTAGTGATCGACAAGATACTGTCCAAAAAGTGTCACCGATCCATAATCCGCGTTCCTTCCTTCCCACTCTGTGAGAGGGTTATCGGGGTTGGATTTGAAGTTATTCACTCTTCTCTGTAAATTACTGCCCTCATACTCCTCATCATAACCAAGAAAGGTGGGCATATACTCCGCACGTAACTCGTTTAGCCACACCTCTTCTATCACACCGTGTTCACGATTCTTTTGCGCAAAAGTAACAAGATGCATGAACTCATGTCCCAGATCAGCGGGAAGAAGAGGTTCTTCTATCTTGTTACTGCTAAGATAGAGAAGATTTCTTTCATTGGAGTTTTGCACTTGGCGTTCACTGTACTGGTCCGCGGAGTTGAAGTACCCTCCTACTCCACTGGGCATCTCGTGAAAAAGGACGGATATTCGTCTCTCATCGCTTATCCTGTGGTCGGGTTCCGAGCCAAAAACGGAGGTTATCTGGTCATATATCTCTTTTTCGAACTTATTACCGAGACTATAAATTATACTCTCATACTCGCTCCTTTTGTCGCTTGAAAGATCCTCCCACCAGGAAGAGTCCACGTAAAAATGTAGTTTGTTGGTCGTTTTTTGCAGATGAGCATCTATTTTTGAGCGTCCGTGTCTGTCATAGCTTTCATCAACAAAAAACTCTTCTGAGCTATCCGAAAAAGCCCCTGCTGTCAAAGGGAGTGCAAAAACAACCAAAAGCAGTATTTTAATGCTTCTTTTCATTGCTACTTATGATAACCGATATTTAAAAACCATGCAAACTAACTTCCGAAAAGCGATATGAAGCGGTAATAAGCCATACCGAGATACTCGTGCACCGCCCTGTCAGCATTCCTTATACTCTGCGAGTGAGGCATAAAGTCCAGCACACCGTAGCTCATCCTCTTCCTTTTAAAGTCTGCCGCGGAAGGAATGGGTTCTGCGTTGTGTCTTTCAAACTCTCTTACGGAACGTGTCATATGATAGGCAGAAGTAACAAGGAAGAACGGCTCCTCTCCAACTATCTTGGAGACGTTCTCCACGTTCTCTTTTGTGTTACGTGACTCTCCTTCTATCGTAATTATCTCTTCCGGAATCCCACGATTCATAAAAAAGTTTTTCACGGCAAGCGCTTCTGTGCTGCTTTCCAGTATGGGGTCAGTTCCCGATATGATTATCTCTTTGTTGTGTCCGGAGAGATGTGATATCCGCAAAACCTCGCTTCCACGCAGTACGTTTGCCTCTCTTCCTCCTAAAAGAAGAACGATCTTGTTTGCCTCATCTATGTCCTCCACTTGCTTGTAGTTCTTTTCTAGAGGATACAGCAAAAGATCGCTTGTCGGTGTAAGGGAAAAAAGAAAAAGCGCCGCAACAGAAAAGATAAATATCTTTTTGCCACACTGCTTTTTTAGAAGAAAAAGAACCACTCCCAGGATAGCAAGGAGTATAAACAGTGTGCCGGGAAGCAGGGCGCTAGTTAATAGCTTAAAAAAAGTCATACAGTAACTATATTACCACCTTTCATTTTTTTGTTAAAGAACAGTCTTTAGAAATATGACAACATCCATAAGAAGGGTTCTGTTTTTTATATAATAAAGGTCATACTTGAACTTCTCTTTTGCCTCTTCCGTAGAGGTAGACGGCTTATAACATATCTGCGCCCACCCTGTTATGCCGGGACACACCATGTGCCGTAAATTGTAAAAAGGTATCTCTTCTTCAAACATGGAAGCCGTCCTCGCCCACTCCGGGCGCGGCCCCACAATGGTGATATCTCCTTTGAGAAGATTGTAGAACTGCGGGAACTCATCAATGTGCAGTTTTCTTAAAACTTTTCCTACGGCGGTCACCTGATTCTCTTCTTTCTCTCTCCAAGGGTTATCACCTTCCTCTCTTTCTCTCATAGTACGAAACTTATAGAGAGTAAATCTCTTGCCTCCCCTTCCCACACGCTCTTGCTTGAATATTACGTCTCCCTTAGAGTTTATTTTTATCGCCAGATATATAATCGGAAAAAGCACTCCTGTAACAAGAAGACCCACCAAGGAGATCAGTATATCGCATATTCTCTTTAAGATCTCTCCCGCTTTGTTCCTTTTACGAGAAACGTTCTCCAGAAACCACAGCTCGTCGACAGAGTACAAGGGAATCTTTCGTGTGACCTCTTCATAGAAGTGGGAGAACTCCATATACTTCATTCTCAGAGGAAGAGAAGCAAATATGCTTTTTATAAAACTCTTGTCGTTTCTCACTTCCGGAGTAAGCACGGCGACGTCCGCTCTTTTGGCGTACTCTTCCAGTTCCCCGAAGGTTCTTATCACTTTATCGGTAATAACCTCTTTTTTGGTAAACACGGCAATAATCTCGTATCCCAGATGCCCCATCTCTTTGTCCGCCACTTCTTCCACTTCCGGACAACTCCCCACAATTATCACCTTGTCCTTAAAGTTGTTCCTTCCGTAAAAAAAGGAGAACAGATAACGCCACAGTGTAAGTAGTACAGCGGCATTTATGCTTGTTATTATAAGCACGGCACGAGGAGTAAGGTCTAGCTCGGGGAGAAGATAGAAGTATGCCGTTCCGGACAGTATCGATAAAAACAAAAAGACAATGATGTTCTTGAGATATAGCAGCTTGTTCTTGAAAAAAAGAGGATCATAGAAGTTACAGATAAAAAGAAAAGCTATCCATACCAGAAAAAGGGCTCCAAATGGTGCAAGCAACGGTCCGTAAAGATTCTCTCCCGGAAAGGAAAAGTTGCGCACTAAAAGCGCCAAGTAGAGAGAGGCGTAGAGAAGCGCCACATCTCCCAGTAAGACAAAAAACGCATATATCTTCTTCTTGCTCATCGCTAAAGATTATAGCATTTTAACGTTTTATTCACCACCAGTTCATCCTTAAATTCACGTTCTATCTTCTCTCTGGAGCGTTTCCCCATGCTCTCTGTGTCACTGTCCATAACCATCCTTATCTTCTCTGATAGATCCTTTGCATCCTGGGGCTTTGCAAGGAAGCCGTTCACTCCGTGATCTACCCCCTCCCTGCATCCGGGAGTATCTGTGGTAACGAGAGGAAGTCCCATCGCTCCCGCTTCAAGCAACACTTTAGGAACTCCTTCCCTGTCACGTGAAGGAAGCACAAATATGTCTGTCTTGGAAAGAACCTCTCTTGAGTCATCCACCTCTCCTATATACTCTACACTCTTTATCTCTCTTTCTTCTATTCCGGAAGGGTTCTCTCTGTCTATCGGTCCTGCAAGAAGAAACCTTACATCAAACTCTTCTGATGCTTCCATAAACTCATAGACCCCTTTCTGCTTTAAAAGGCGTGCAATCATCGAAACGGTAAACTCTTCTCCTTCTTTCTTTTGGGGATAGAAGTAGTCCGTATCCACTCCAGAACTCTTTATTACCTCTGTTCTCTCTTTTTCAACTATTCTGTGTCTCAAAAAAAGCTCTCTATCATCCGGATTCTGGAATATAACCTTCTTTGCACGTTTTAACGTTCTCCTGTAGAGAAAGACAACTATCTTCTTTAGAAAACGGTTCTCAAAACCGTATCCTACTCCCGTTATAGTACAGTATATATTCTCCACTCCCGCCAAGCTCTGCCCCATAGTGGCGTATATACAGGGCTTCACAGTAAAGTTGTGACACAAGAAAGGCTTCTCTTTTTTACAGAAAGAGTAAACTCTGTAAAGATACAAAAGATCCCCTCCCAACAGATCCACTCCCCTTTTTAGAGGAATATTGTAGAAAAAAAACCTCTTCTCTAGTGATTTCTTGTGTTTACCCGCAGGCGCGCAAGCATAAACGGCAAAACCCTTCTCCTTCATTTTTTCCATGAGTGCAAAACGGAAATTGTAAAGGGAGAAGTCTGTATTGGAAAAGTATGCCGCTTTTTTCATTTTATCTTACTTTTTAATCTCTCTACGATAAGCGAAAGAGGTAGAGAAGAGACAAGGATAAGAAGGAAAGCTATCTTCTGCCTGTGACGAAAGGCTGTTCCGCTATTAGAAGTACCCCATGCAAAGACAAAAGAGAAGATAATGACCATAAGCAGAAGAGCAACAACAAGCGGCCTCTCTTCCCTCCTTATATCCCACAACCCCTTAAAGAACAAAACAAGCAAAAACAGATAAAACAGTCCGTCAAGCGATCCCATGACATCTTCACCTGTCTCTACGTCCCAAGGAACGGGTGCGAGGTATAAGTAAGCTGTTCTTACGGGGGTCTGATATAGCACTTGAAAACAGTTGTCCGGATACATCTCTTCCAGATAGGCGGTTCTGCCTGCTGTGCGCGTATCAACCATTCTTTGAAAAGGTTTACAGAAAGAATCTCTTTCCACGGGCTCTTCTTTTGTGGGCTCTTCATCGGTAGGCTCCTCGGTGGGTTCTTCGGTGGGTTCTTCGTCAGTGGGCTCCTCGGTGGGTTCTTCGGTGGGTTCTTCGTCAGTGGGCTTCTCTGCTACTTCCGCTGAAGGATCTTCTTCTGTGTAATGAGAAACAACAACTACAGCATGCTCATACACCATAACGGGAATATTTGGTATCTTGTAGTGGAAGAATCCGAAAAACACAAAAGAGTAAACTGCCGCCATTCCTATTCCCATAAGGAGTTGTCTTCTAAAGATAAACCAGCGCTGGTTATAAGGATAGTAGAAAGAGAAGACAAAAAGATATGCAAACCCTATAAGGAAAAATCCTCCGTGCATCATGCTTGGCACAATAAGTGCTGCAAGAGACAAAGCAACCCATCTTTTCTGTCCTTCTTTAAGCCATAAACAGAAAAGATAAAAAGAAAGCGCAAAGAGGAACACCATCACCGCTTCGCGCATAGTAATTGCAGAGTAAAGGTTTAGTGCCGGAAATACTGCCGTAATAAGGGCGGCAATATGTGCCACTCTTCTCTTAAAAAGCAACAGTCCTGTCCTGTAAACTATATAGATAAGCGCCACTCCTAAAAGGACATTCAAGAACTGTGCCGCAAGTGGAACTCTTTCAAAGAAATAGTATATAAAAGCGATTATCTGAGAGTAGTAGTATGCTCCCGAAAGAGAGGATAGCTCCACTTCCCCTATCGCTATCTCCCAACCCCTTCTCTCAAAACTTGTTGCATCAGAAGTGCTATCGGGAAGATTTCCTATAAACCTTTGAAAATAAGCAAGAGCACAACGTAAGAGAAGCCCTAAAAGCAGTATCTTTGATAGTATCTTGTCTTGAAGTTTAAAACACAAAAAGACCACCCAGAGGATGGCAATAACAGAAAAGAACACCTCAAACACTAAAGTAGAAAAAAGATAACTTACTACAAAAAGAGATAGTACGCTTGCAAAAGCGCAAAACAAAATACGGGTAATATTTTCAGGCATTATTTTTTAATATCTTTTATCTTCTTTCCTATCTCGAAAAGATTAGGCTCTCTCATTCCTATCTTAAACACGTTCTCGATTAGATCTCCTCCCGCATAACCGGCAATAAGAGCAAAAGAGATAGGTATGGTTTCCAGTTCCAAGAATATATGAGCAACATCTTGTGCTATCCAGGCACTAGCGTAACCTACAACACCAGAGATAAACACTGCTCCTGTAAAATAATATGGTCTTATCTCTACATCTTTATAAGAAGTCATGTATTTCACAAGACCTACTCCCCCTCTTAATATACCTCCTATGAAACCTGCTATTAGAAAAGACATAGTTTTAGTTTATTAATTTTTCATACTCTTTTACCATTTTATCAATAGAGAATTTTTCTTCAACACTTTTTCTTGCTCTGCTCGTTATTTCTTCTCTTTTTTCTTCTGAAAGATTTAAAAGATATTCTATTTTTTCTGCTAACTTTTCAGGATCACCAACAGGAACTAGTTCTCCGTACTTCCCATCTTCCAATATCTCTGAGGGGCCACTAGGACAATTAGTGCTTGCCACAGGAACTCCACAAGCCATAGCCTCAATAAGTACATTTGGCAATCCTTCCCACCTAGAAGAAAGAACAAAAACATCTGCTCTGCTTATATAGGCATAGGGATTACTTACAAATCCCGGCATAAAAACTCTTTCTGATAATTCTAATTCTCTTATTAATTTTTCTAAATTAGATCTTTCTTCTCCCTCTCCTAGTATAATTAATTTTGCTGATTTATTTATTTGCACGAATGATTCAATAAGAGAAGAAAAGTCTTTTTGCGAATGAAGTCTACCTACAGAAATAATTACTGGGAAATCTTTTTCTTTAAGCCAAGGATGAGTAACTACTTCTTTTAATTTATTATCTATATTAAATATATCTGTAGGATTATATATAACCTTTATTTTCTCTCTTGATATTTTCAATGTTCTAGATAAATCATCGGCGGATCCTTTTGAGTTTGCAACTATTTCGTCAACAAAACGATAGAAAATCATGGCACCATATTTTCTAATCCATCTTTTGTACCATTTGGTGCCCTGTAGAGAAAAAGAAAGTGTATTAGCCACACGTGCGATAATTTTCGTTTTTGAAAAAGACAAGATCTTGGCCAAAACAGAGATAATAACAACATGCTCCATGGATGCAATCAAAACTTGGGGACGTGATCTTTTAAGATATTTTATTAAAGGAAACAAGCTAAAAAGGATACGGCTTGCTTTTAGGTTGACAATATTAACTTCCTCTTTAATATCAGAAAAATAATCACCTTCTTTTTGAGCAATAATAAAATCAATTATGTAATCCCAATCAGAAAGTTTATTGGCCATATTAACCATTACTCTTTCTGCTCCCCCTCCTCGAAGAGAAGGAATGAAAAATACTATTTTTTTGTTTTTATTTCCTTCCATTATATTTTATATTTTAAAACTTCAAGCCATTTTTCAATCCATTCTTTAATGCCAAAATCCTTTGCTCTCTGAAGTGATTTCTTTAGATACCCCTGTCTAAATTCTTCATTTTCTAACATTTGAAACATTGCTTTTGAAATCTCATTTTCCTCCTTTGTTAACTCATCTTTAACATCATAAAAATTACCATCCGGCACAGCGGTAAGTATACCGTATTTTGCAAACTCTATTTCTTTCGCTTCTTTGCGAAAATCAGTATCTGGTGCCAATATTTCTCTCGGACCACTTCGACAGTCAGTAGAAATTATCGGTAAACTGCAAGCCATTGCTTCTACAATTACTTTTCCAAAACCCTCACACAATGAAGAAAGAATAAAAATATTTGCTTTAGAAAAGTATATATAAGGATTCTTTTGAAACCCAACAAAATAAATGTCTTCTTTAACGCCAAGGCTTTTTGCTAAGTTCTTCAATTTGTCTTCCATTGGGCCTTCTCCTAAAATAACCAATCGACAAACTTTATCTTCTCTTAGTTTAGAAAAAGCCCTAATCAAATGCCAACAACCTTTTTGTTCAACTAATCGTCCGGCTGTAATTATTATAGGAATCTTCTCCTGAATCCATATCTTAAACAAAGGGTCAGAGTTTTCCTCTGCAATATTATTTTTTATAACATTGATATCTGTAGGGTTATGTATTACTTTTATTTCTTTTTTAATATAAAAACTTTTTTGCAAATCTTCCTTAACCCCATAAGAAATAGCTGTTACTTTCTCTGCTCTTTGATAAGCTATTTTTATCTTTATCTTTTCAAGAAAAGATTTATTCGCCAAACTGTGATAAGTATTAGCTCTGGCAACCGTATTTTTAAAAACCAAGCTACTCAAAAAACAAAGTGCAGGAGAAAAAGCAATAACCCAGTCTGGGTTTTCCGTTTTTACGATTTTTCTAAACTGCCAATAACGACTCAAAATATTAAAAATTCTTCCCGGAAAATTATATCGCCCAACTTTTTTGGTATTTAAAACCTTTAAATCACCCTTGTACGGATAATCTTTTTTATTTTCCAAAAGAACTAAAACTCTTTCGATGTTGTCTGGTAAATTCAAGCTCAGTTCCGATGCCACTCGCTCAGCTCCCCCACCAGATAATTTTGAAACGAGTAAAATTATTTTCATATTTAAAATAAAACTTAAAAATTATTCTGTCGGAAAACCATAAGCTTTTATCATATTTTTTATTTTTTCATCATTAGATTGTTTTTTAACATTATCATCACCCAGTGCTTTTTTTTGAGAACCCGGCCAAACTAGTAATTCCTTATTAGGCCCTGATTTTTTAACTTTACTACCATTTAACCGTGTCATCCAATATAACCAAACATCATCAGCATTAGGAGAAAGTTTTTTAAAAGATTTATTCTCCAGAACATCTTTATACAAAGAATTAGGTGGATAAAAAACACCTCCCACACCTGTAGCGAAATTCAAAACAGAAGTCTTATTTAAATTATCTTTTGCACTCTGTTTCCATGAACAGTACTTTTCTGGCAAACCTTTTTCATTTAATATAATTTCATGTACCCGATGAGCAACTATTTCCTTTTTATCTCCACTCCAAGAAACTATAAGCTCTTCCAACCAAGTCGGCCAATAATATACATCATCATCAGCGGTAACTATAAAGTTATCTGGAAAACGTTCAAGTGTATGAATAATCTTGCTATAAGGCCCAAGATCTTCACAAAACCTTATTTCCAAACCCCGTTTTTCAAAAGACTTCATTTCATCTGTTACTTTCTCTTTGTCTTGATGACCAATCCATAGAATCACTTTATCAGGTTTTATCGTTTGCGAAAGCAAACACTCCAAAGTCAAAGGAAGTGTAGAAAATCTGGGAGAAAAAGACGTTATAGAAATAATAAGTTCTCCAGACAAATTATGACTCCTTGGATACAAAGGATGGTTGCACTTCAATATCTTAGAAACTTCCTTCTTGCCCCAAATATTTTTAAAAGGCTTTCTCAGTTTTCGAAGTAATTGTCTAGATAAATATCTTGTTTTACTTATTTCATTACTTGGATTCTAAAATCTAACGCAACACTTCTAATAATACCTCATCCGGTTTTTTAAAATCAAGTGTTTTTCTGGGTCGACCATTCAAGAGAGCTTGAGCTCTTTTGATCTTCCGTCTGGGG
>PWEN01000012.1 GCA_003553505.1 Candidatus Nealsoniibacteriota bacterium
TGACATCCTTGACATTCATGGTCCTCATACTCATGTAAAAGGCTGGGTACATCGCCGTCAATTTTAGCTTGTTCTTTAGCTATCATTTTCATGGTAGCCCTTTTAGGTTCTGGCTTCGGTTCCATGGCTTCCTCGATCATCTTTTTGGTTTCGGGATCATGCTTAAACTCACTTTCAGGAATTTTTTTGAACTCTTCCGCTATTTCCGACATGGTCCTTTTCCCATCGGTTCTAATACTTTCTTTGTTTTTGCTTTGTTCTTTACTTCTCTTAATTCTATTTTTGTCCGTCATTATATCTTATCTCCTTTTATTAATCTCAAAACTCACTATTCAATTACAATCAAACCAGTGGGTTCATAATCTTCAGGTTCGGGGGGTAACTCTTCACCTTCAGCGTATTTCTCAAATTTGTCGATCTCATACCTTATATTTTTGAGAAATTCATTCATCTTTTCATTACTATTTTCATCTTCTATGTGGTCCAACTTTCTATCTAATTTTTCAAATTTCATTTTTTTTCCTCTAAAGCTTCTATACGTTCTTCGATTTCCTTTAGCTTGTGATCGTTGAGTAGTGATCTAGCGGTACTGATAGCGTAGATCATACAACGGTAATACTGTATTCTCACCTTGTCATGTTCAGGCTTTCTAATACGTCCATTCTCTAGCTTATGCTCACACTGATTGATCACAGACTTTAGGTGACTTAACATCTCAATCCGATTTTGCGGTACGTTCATATTCCTATCTTCCATTTTTTCACCCCTATGGGGTCCAACCTTAAACACCGAAAAACACATAACCAAACGTTCTCTTAACCGTTCATTTTTCGGTCCTAAAGTGACTTTTATATTACCAATAACATATATAACATCTTATTTATAAATTGTGGTTTATTTTAAACTTTCACCTGTCCAATCAACCGTAACAAGTTCACGATGTTCGGCACAATAGTGTTGTAACAAAACGTACTCTCCCATGTTCTCATGCAATAAATACTTCTTATCACAAACCTTACATTCAAAAATTTTATTAGCCATTTTTTCACCTCCTCATGCTAATTTGTAAAACCCACGTTCGGGCTCAAGTAAAAAACCATCTGCTTTTAGATCAACCAACCCGTCTATAATCTGGTCGTCCTCATAGCCTTCAATCTCTTCTATCAACACATCAATATCTTTGGTTTCACCGTCTATCAAACGGTCCCGCACCTGATTTCTAAAAGGTTTGTGACGGTTGGTACAGTTGTGACGGTTGGTACGGTGCGAGGTACTAAATGATTTATTATCGTCACAATAGGAAGAAAGATCCTTTTCTAAAAATTCGGTTCGCCCCGTACCTTCTGTCACATCCGTCACAGCTGTCACAAAATCGAGATATTCAGGTACATATCTTTCAAAAAGTGTTTCTAATTGGTTCATGTCCCAAACTAGAATACGTCTTTGTTTTTTCTCACCGTCTATCATAACTCTTTCACGATGGGTTTCAAGTTTTAAAGACCGTAATTTTTTCCCTACGTGCCCAGCTGTGATTTTTTTCTCACCGTAACTTTCTTCAACGTTTTCCGCTATTTTACTAGGTGATATTTTACATGGTTCTTCACCATTTTCTTTATATGTATCATAGATTGTATTGACTATCATTCCTTCCCATGTTTGGGATCGCTGTTCTATCAGTTCCCGCTGGTGATCCTTCAGGAATTCAAAAAGATTTTCTTTTATCTGTGGGTCATCAAACACAGCTAAAAAACCACGTGTTGCCTGTTTCAATCGTGGTTCAACGTTCCCCATCTTAACACTTTGGCTTTTTTCAACGTCTATACTTTTCTTTTTATCAAACCGCCATTTCAACAATTTGTTACGTAGTTCTTCAGCCTTATCAAAAAAGCTCTTCGGTAATTGGTCTGGTACGTCGGTCCTATTTGTCTGTGACATTTTTTCTGTCAAGCACCGGCTTTCTAGTGCCTTATCGTTGAATTCCTGTCTAGTAGCGATAACCTTTGGTCCGAAGGTATCGAAGTATTGGATCTTATCAGGATCGTTAGTATCGCACCTAATAACGGGTTTATTACGTTCAAACCCACAGTTCAAAATAGTAATTACCTCATTCATAGCGTCGGACCGTCTTAAGTCACCTTCGTCAATCATCAGCGTACCTTTCCACTGTTCTATCAATCGGTAAATAGGTGCTGGGGTAACTGCCCCCGATATAAAGATAGGTTTGTAACACAGGTTGCCTATAACATCTAAAAACCTTGACTTCCCCGTCCCTGTGTCACCCAAAGCCCTCAAGTATGAAAGCGTAGATAGTTCATCATATACCCACGTGGTCATAACGTACCATGAGGCTAATTTCTCATATTTCTCCGATATATCCACGTACTTATGGATCGTGCTTCTTATCTCTTCCAATAAACTATCTGTGCTATCATATTCCTCAACTCCTGTGGGTAATTTTATCGTACCCTTTTTTGTTGCTTCGTCGGTTCTAGGTTCATATACGGTCCCGTCCTCAAGTTTTATTCTATTTTTAATCTTCAGCTCACCGTCATTCAGGTATGCTAATTTTGGACCGTTCTTTGTGTAAATCTCTTCAGCTAGTAACTCTTCGGTATCAATCGTTGAAGCTTTCTTTGTTTTAGGTTGATAAACATCATCTAGGTTCTCAAGTGCCTTGTCTATGGTTGAATTCCTGTAATCTTTCCTTGTCCTCCATTTATCCCTTTTACCTAGATCAGACCTATCAAACCACTCTTCCATCTTCTGACGGTCCCCACCTGTCCAAAAACCCATCATATCTAATAGGCTTAAATCCGCTTCGCTGTGGCTTGAAAAATCGCTTATGTCACCGTTGAATAACCTTTCAAATTTATCACCGTTTTTTGAATTGATAGCTTTCTCATGCAGTGTGTCTATACCTAAATCTGCACCTGACTTTTTTGTACTTTTTTGTTTTTGGTCCTTTTTATCGTTGGAAAGATACCGTTTTTCGATCGTAATAAGTTCTTTTTGCCTGTTCTCAACCGTATTATAATCTTCGTAAACATTACCCGTAAACGTGAAATACCTTGATTTTTCATAGATTTCTATTTCACCATCACAACTATTCAGTTGTGATCTGGTATGTATGGTTTCCTTTCCATCTATTTTAACGATTATATGAAAACCTGTCCCTGACGGTGAATATTCGGTATAACTGTCCAACTCTTCGATTATTCCTTTAGCCTCTTCATGTACGTCACCGCTTTCATCCACAACATCATCTAGATCAACACCAGCATAGGGTCCATTTTTACTAAATTGAAAACCGATCCCGTCGGTATTGTTTCCCTCTATACCGTTCACAGCATGGTTTATTGTCCCCCACGTGGACGGGTCACTACAAGAAGCTTTATATCCATTATGTGGGTTGTAAGGTACCTTTGTGGGCTCTCCATCCCGTATCTCTTCCTTCCAATTAACCCACTGTGGACGGTCCTTTAGTTCGTCAGGTATGTTCTCAACGTTCACCATTTTCAACACCTTGTATCTCTAGTAATATCTCCGCTTGTGCCCTGACAGTTGCGGTCCTTCCATTCTCCATAACAAATTCCAGACGTTCAGCGTTCTGATTTACCCACTGTAATAGGTTAGTGTCTATATTATCTGGCACCCAAATTTCCAATTCCTTAATATCTTTATTTCCCCTCATTTTAATCAATCTCCAGATGTTTCGTCTAAAAGTTTTTCGATCACATCACTATACGGCTTTCTACTGCGGTACTTACGCTCTCTCAAGCGATCATGCACAGTTCTACTCACTGCGATAGTGGTCCACGACCTTTTTTCTTTTTTTCTTGTTGTTTGCATATTCATCAACTACTTTATTATAATACTATAGATATATAATATATATAAGGTTTATGGTATAAAATTCAGGGGGTGGGTAAAGGGTATAAATAAGTAATTATATATTATCAAATAAATAATCAAAAAAGGGTCCTAAAATAAGAAAGAAAGTTGGCTAGAAATAGCCGTATTTTGACTATTCTTTTTTCTGTTTTTCCACTTTTTCACTCAACGCTTTGATCGTCTTTCTGATTTCGTCGTCCTCTAGACTTTCTAGTAACTTTGTGAATTTGGTTTCAGTTTCAACCTCACCCCGTTCAAGTTCCTTGAAGCCTTCCACACTCAAAGCCTGACCGCACCTATAACAAAATTGTGCTTTAGGATCAACCTGTTCATCACAACGGGGGCAGTTCTTTGGTGTGAGCTTCGATTTATCAGGTTCGTCGTCGGGTTGAATTCCATAAAGGCTATCGTAAGCATTATCAATATCTCTTCCCGATAGATGGACGTACTGTGCCGGTACATCGGACCCTTGTACCCATCCAAAGAATTCACATAGCTGTGCTTCGGTGAATTTATTAGCTAGGTACGTAGCCCTACTGTGTCTAAAATGGTGAGGATTTACAGGTTTATCCACATCAGATCTATTTCTTACCTCTCTCAACATTTTGTTAATCGAAGCGTAACTCATAGCTTCACCTGTGTTCACCGTCCCTATGTTCACCCATAAAGGTGCTTTCTTACTATCTTTAGGATGGACCTTCAACCATTCACGTATATGGGGCACACTTTCAATCAAAGGTACTCTACGCTTTCCCGTCTTTCCATCTACAACGATCTTTAACCCATGCTGTCTATCTTCAATCGAACCAATTGTAAGGTTCATGAGTTCACCCACACGTGCCCCTGTTTCCCACATGGTTGATATTAGTGCCTTATCCCTCAAGTTCTTTGTATTGTCCAACAAACCGCTTATATCGTCTTCTGTGAGCAGTTCTTCGGGGACCTTATCACTATCAACTTTATTAGTGGTCTTAATCCATTTAACACAATCGGGGTACTCACCGTCACCTATAAAACGCATAAAACGTTTTAGTAATATTTTGTAGTCCCCACGTGTGACCGGCTTGATATCATCCCGTTCATTCAGGTGTAAAACTATATCCTCAATATCTCTTCTTTGTGCTTCGGAGAAAGGCACCTCTATTATTTCAGCTAGTTTAGGAATTCTACTCAAATACTTCTTACGTCTAGCTTCCGAATAATCGTTTAATCCCAAATGTCTATCAAAGTCTAGGATCGCTTGTTTATTCTCTTCGATTATATTCTCATTATCCTCTAGCCTTTCTTTCGCCCTCTTAATCTGTTTTTCATATTCCATTATATCAATTAAGCATAGAAATGATTATATTTAACCCTTGTGGGCTTTTAACCTACTATATAAACCCTATAAAGTTCCCTCCGGTGGCTTCCCCTTTAGTATATAAAGGGGGTTAAAAGCCGAAGGAAAATAGATATATACTAAAAAGAATTCTCTATTATATTTTATACACAGAATAAAATGAAAAAAGGGTTAA
>PWEN01000023.1 GCA_003553505.1 Candidatus Nealsoniibacteriota bacterium
TCAATAAATGCGTCGAAGCTATCAACCATATCTTGTAGTTCGCTGAGCTCGTAATGCATTCCTTCCATGCTCTCAGGCATATTCGCTTCGTCTAAGTACCATGGAATACCTTCTTCAGCAAACCAATCTTCGAGTGCAGCTATCATGTCTTCACTGTGTTCGGTTGAAAGCTGGTGTATCCATTCCTGTCCTTCAACACCTGTCTCGTAGTTATAGTCGTCTCCCGTGTGGAGTATATCCCATCCTATGTAGGTTAACGGATGGCCGTCCCATGGGTATACTGAATAGAAATTACCTGCTTTGTCATCCATCGGGAAGGTGTAATCGCCGTAAACAGTATAGGTTCCTTCCTCTGCATTCCATTCGATAGCGTGTGTTGCTCTCCAACCTGGAGCATTCAAAGATTCGACTCCAGACAGATACGGTTCTGTTCCTGGATCACCGAGTTCTCTTGTCCTTGCGTAATGTGTCATGACATCTCGTAGATCCATTGGAGTTCCGTCATGCCATGTATGTAAAGTATGTGGGTCGAACGTTACTGCTAACGCAGCTTTTTCATCCGCGAGTCCTGCATGTAGCGGCACGTATTCTATCAATTCCTCCTCAGTAGCGTCTGGATCTGTTAATATTTCCTCATCAGTTGTTAAAACAGCTTCTTCTGTGTCATTCATCTCACTAGCGGTCATCCATCTTCTTTCTACACTGTATACAGGACTGGAAGTCCAAATTTCATCGTCTTCATCCCATTCTAAGTCCAGGTCTTCAACGTAAGCAGCTACGTAATCGACGGCATCATCCATCGGGATGTCGAGGTTTTCTATCAATACTCCTTCATCGTACTCGTAATCACTCTCTACATTACCATCTATCTCGAAAGGATGCGTTCTCTCATCTGGAAGACCTTCATTGTCAGACCAGTAGGAGTTCACTTCCATCGGAAGTCCAGTTTGTGGATTCATCCATGTTCCGTATTCTCTAGCCAATCTTCTTTGATATTCTCCGTAAACATCGGCCGAGCCTTCATGCATGTTCCAATTGTCCATGTATGGTCGATCAACACCACTCAAGATATCCGTGTCTAATCTACCGTCGTCAGTCCTCATGGTCCTTGGACCAAAGAAGGTATCGTAACCGTTGACAGATTCAGGAACTGCAGCTAGCAATTTATCAGGATTGTACGGATAAAGTGCGATCTCCGTTACAGCGAAAACTCTCACAGCCTCTTCGAAGCCGTGTTGGGCGGTTTCTATCTTCATGTCCCAGTAGTCGTCTTCAGTCTCAACTCCTACAGCTCCGAAAAGATCCTGTCCTAGATTGTCAGCGTCTTCGACTGTCATTCCTTCCCAATCTGGTATATCCAATAGACCTCTCACGTAGTCGGAAGGTCCTATAGGCTGTCCGTATCCTTCGTCATTGTACTGCCATCTCTCTTCAGGACCATAGGTCTGCATGAAGCCGTACCAAGGCCAGTGCATCTGGCTGAATGCGGCCTCCTGGTAAAAGACTGCTGCAGTTGAGATCCAACCACCAGTATATATATGGTATCCTAAGTCGTCGTATGGATGAGGGGAACCGAAGAAAGCCTGTGGAATCGCACTTGCAGAATCGGTGGGATCGACTGTAACATCAAAACCCAAGTCCTCTAATCTACTTGCTGTCCACTCACCTTTATCTAATCTCCAGTCCTCCGTTCTAGCCATTATGATTATCTCTATCTGGTGCTCATCCTGCTCTGGATGGTTGTAATACCAACCGTCTTCCCTACTGCCGGTCACTTCGCCCATGTTCGGATGTGTTGCAACGTGGTCAGCTATATCGTTCATAGCGTTATCAACGATATCTTCTACCAAGTCCCAGTCTCCCTCAGGGGACAGACCGTACCTCTCCTCGATTTCATCCACGAAGTATGTTTGCCAAACTTCTAGGCTTCTCGCGGAGGGACCAAATCTTGCGTCACCCCATCCTAGGAGAAGGTCCTCTATTATCGACTCTCTGTTCAAGTACTGCATGGCAAACCTTATATCGTTGTTAGAGAACGGATTTACCGTCCACACATCGTCAAAATTGTTTGCCAAGTACTTCACGTCTTCTGGGTCTTCTATCCATCCTGCTTCTTCTGCCGCCAGTATCTCTGCGGTTTCCCATCCTTCGTGTGCTGGGTTTAGGAACCAATTGTTGTAGGAACCAAACACTTCCCAAGTAGCTAGACCTGCTCTAACATCACTTGGAAGTCCCTGCCATATCGGACCGTCTACAGAATGCATGAATAGATGTGTCTCTCCTTGACTCGCTGCTAGTGCACCGTCTTCCATGTCGAAAGTGATACCGAAATCGATCACCTCAACTCTTTCACCTATTTCGTCTCCTCTAGTAGAACCAGAAATCACTGTAAAAGCGCCTATCACTAAAACCGATACTATCATTACAGATAGTAGTTTTTTCCATTTCATGTTTTGTTCTACCTCAAAAAACCATTAACGAACAAAGTATTTATAATTTTCTTATTTGCCTTCTTTTTTTATATATGTGTTCTAAAAATTAAATGATCATGGTTTTCCAGATAATAAAAGATCGAAAAAAATATTTTTGAATTAGATCGTAAGAATTAGAAAAGGACAAAAATTTACTCTTCAAAAAGCATCAAAACGGATCGATGTTGGAAGGATTTGAAGGGTAAACAATAGTCTTCTCTTCATAAAGGGATGCTTCATCTTCTAAAACAAGAAACACGAAGGCTCTAGTGATCGGTATCGGAGAAAAGTAATTGTAAGTGATAACTAAAAACTGACCAGCTCTTCTTTTATCTAAATGATAGACAGTAAGTCTACCAGGAAAACGAGTTAAACTTTCTAAATCAACAGCTTCTCTAACATCCTCTATAAACCAAGTTCGGTGTGCTGGTGGTTTCTCGTAAACGTCCAATTCATCAGCATTTTCTTCTATCCTAAATTTTTTTTCCTCATCATCAGTGATTATCCACCATACATCATCCTCCTCGGTTAGATTCCATCCCTCTCGAAGCACATAACCCCTTTTATCGAATTCTTGCCTCAATTCTTCAGAGACGGGTCCTTCCTCGAGCTCATAATCTAGTCTATCCAAACTGAATAAATAGGTATCCATCTGAGAGATTATGTAATCAGTGTCATATGATGGACCCAATTGTCTTCTCACCTGTGGGTATTCGATAGACCCTCCAAGTCCCCCCGTAGGTACACGGTTGTATTCAATGGTAAGGTCCTGGATCTGGAAAGAGATGAAATTACTCGCCGGGATGAATAGGAGGATGAATATGATAATAAATACTTGTATTCGTTCCATCTCACCAATTCCTTTCTTAACATCGGGGATACTTTTCTCCTTACTCCCGAAATCACTGATACCTTTCAAGGTGTCTTTTTTTTGCCAAAGCTTCCATACCAAAAAAATGAAGCCTAAAGGTAATAGGATATAATATACGAGGTATAATCCAAAGAGTGTCCACATATATTCCATTTTGCTCTAATCTTTTAACCATATCAGTCAGTATTAAAATTTTTGATAGAGAGCTTAATCTCCACAAATGTAAAACGTTCAACAGACAGTGATAAAGGGCAAAACACCGGGTGACGAGATGAAATGAGGTAAAACCTCTCTGATTAAGTATGCCCCTTGTCTTTTGCTTCTTTTGGAATAATAGCAATCAGAAATACGATAAACAAAACTATCGGGATAGTGAGTTGGTAAGGCATTTCTCTTACAACTTCTTCGTCTCCTAGAGCATATAAGTTTTGATCTAATGAACCGATATATAAATTTCCATTTGGCCCAAGAGCAGGAGATGAAAAAACTATATCCTCTGTCTCAATTCTCCATCTTTGAGTACCGTTAGGATAAAGTGAATATACATAGTTATCAAAGGAACCAAAATAGATCATACCTTCCGGACCAATTGCGGGAGATGAAGTTATATTTCCTTCAGTCTCGAAACGCCACTCTTTTTCTCCATCCTGGTTGATTGCATATAAGTTATTATCGCGAGAACCGACGTATATCGTACCGTTTATACCGATGGAAGGGGATGAAAAGATCTGACCTTCTGTCTCGTATCCCCATTGCTTTGAACCGTCCTTATTCAGAGCATATAATGTGTTATCATAAGATCCAAAATAGATAGTACCGTCTTCACCTATAGCAGGAGAAGAAAGAACTTGATTATCTATCCCAGGAACTTCATAACTCCAAAGCTCATCACCCTCTGGATCTAAGGCAGTCAATTCACCCCATTGCACTTCTAAAAATGCTTTTTGGTAACCGAAATAAATATTACCATCTCTATCCACAGCAGGAGTAGAAATAATTCTACCCGGATGATCGGGAGAATATTGCCATTCCATGCTACCATTCGGATAGAAAGAATACATATCCTGAGAACCTACCAAAACAGAGCCGTTTTCCCGGATAACAGGTGATGAGATAATCCCTTCGTTAAAAGGTTCTTCGATCATCCAATTTTCAGTTCCATCTGAGTTAAGAGAATAAAATTGTCCTGCGTTAGTACCGAAATAGATGGTTCCATTCTCTGCTATAGCAGGCACAGAAGATATACTAGAAGTGGTCTGGAAGTTCCATTTTTCTGAACCGTCAGGTCCTATGGCGTAAAGATTTCCGTCATAAGATCCAATATATACTGTTCCGTCCGGTCCTACAGTAGGAGAGGAATCGATAATGTCGTCGGTTTCGAACATCCATGCTGTATGGTTAGAGACTTCTTGAGCTCCTTCTTCGGACCTACCTGTGTTGCGTAGATCCCTCCTGAACTTCGGCCATGAAGATTCTGCCAAAGCGCCTTCGGCCGAATGTATGAAAAATGGTAAAGTCGAAGTGATCATGATCAATACGACAATCGATGTTACAAATTTGATCATAGGTCTTTTACTGAACATAGGGAAGTTATGGAAGAACGTAAGTTATTTATCTTTTGGTTTTAGCTATATCATTTTTTATAAAAAAAGTTAGCAAAAACAAAATTAAAAGAAAAAAGGTTTTTTGGATTTTGGTCTTTTCTGTTACTATAGTTCTTCTTCAGGTTCTTCTTCTTCGAAAAGGTCTTCCTCTGTTTCTTCTGGTTCCTCGAATATCTCTTCTTCCTCTTCTTCACCGAATAACTCTTCTTCCTCTTCTTCCTCGAACA
>PWEN01000016.1 GCA_003553505.1 Candidatus Nealsoniibacteriota bacterium
ACTTGTTCGAAAACAGAAGATCGAAAGAATCGAGAAGAATATGGAAGAAGACATCGAATGGGGTCTACATGGAGAAGATTGAACAGGCATCCTTTGACGCAGGTCCTTTGATCCACCTTAGCGAAATCTCTCAACTATATCTTCTAACATTGGTAGATGAAAAAATAATCTCTGAAGAAGTTTACAAAGAGTACAAAAAACATGGAAAAGAGGATCTAGGTGGATATCAGTTTTTTTAAGTTCGATAGCGATTAAAGCTCCCTTTCCAATATAGGCTTAACACAATTTTCAATATACCTTTTGGTAGCCTTAAGACATTTTCCCGCCTCAGTTTTTGAATATCTTTTCCCGTGATATCCGTAATGCTAGTGAGGATGAAGGGATGTAATCCCTATTATTGAGCTTTCGCTTTTTCACTCTTTACCCACTTATCCAATAGGCCCTTGATAAAAGCGATCCTAGCTCATCGATACTTTCGATGACTACCTTTTTTGAAGATGACATATTTATTTAAAATCTGTTTATATATTTATAAATGTTGGAAGTAGGTCTACTTTCTTGTTGATTTGACGTGAGAAAATCTCTTAGCTCGGGCTAATGAGAGGGTTGCAAAGATCACCAAAGATTTACGAGTAAAAATCTGCAATATAAATTCAAATCTCTTCTCTAGTCATCTCACCCCATTTAGTTTCTTTTTGGAGGAACTGGATCGTTCCTTTGATTCTCCAAATTGTATGGAATTGTCGATAACCAAAGTTTTCCAATACAGCGAGCGCTAGAAGCTTCAATCTGTCTATAGGGTCCTCATATCTTTTCAATGTGAGTTCAGCTAGAAGCAAAGATGAAAGAGACAGCAGGACTCCAAAAATAACAGCTACAGCCAAGAACAAAAGAAAATAAGAGAGGCTAAAGATCCCCAATAAGAAGAAAACTATGAACATGAAATAACCAGTTATTTCAATAATGGGTCCTAGAAGTTCAAAAAACAAGAAAAAAGGGAGTGCAAAAACGCCTAATTTTCCATATTTAGGATTAAATATCATCTCTTTATTGTACGTGAGGGTCTCGATTAAACCTCGCTGCCATCGAGCTCTCTGTTTTGACAATGTTTTTCTCTCTCTAGGGACCTGTGTCCAGCACACTGGATCGGGCAAAAAGGAGATATCATAATTTTCCTCATCTTTTTTCATCTTTTTATGCAGACGGACTACTGCGTCGATATCCTCTCCTACTGTGGTAGTTCTATACCCTCCAATATCCACTAAAGATTCTCTCTCAAATAGCCCAAAAGCTCCAGATATTATAGGAAGTGAATTAATCCTGCTCCACCCGCTCCTTCCGAAGAGGAACGCTCTTATGTATTCCATGACCTGCATACCTGGGAGGAATTTTTTTGGCAGTTTTGCCTTCACGACCTCCGATGAGACAACCTGACAATTATTCAAAACTCTTACAATCCCTCCTAGTGCTACAACTCTAGAGTCAGTTCTCATGTATTTCCTAACCAACTTTTGAAGAGCGTCTTTCTCGACCAAAGTATCGGCATCGATAGCCAAAACGAGATCGGTTCTAGCGTAATTTACGCCAGCGTTCAGGGCATCGGCCTTACCTCCATTTTCTTTATCTAAAACCGTCAATCTTTTCTCTTCTATAGAATTATATATAGCTCTAATCGGCGCGGTATCTATCTTTTCATCTATCTCTCTAGTAACTTCAATCAATTTGAAGTTTCTCTTCAACTTCTCCAAAGTGTTGTCAGATGATCCATCGTTGACAACCAGCACTTCGAGTTTGGGATATTCTAGAGCTAGCAGCGATATCACACTTTCAGATATGATTTTCTCTTCGTTATATGCAGGGACTATGATAGTTATACCGGGAACCAATTTGCAGCCTTCCCTATCGCAGATATCAAAGTCAGGTTTTCTACTATGGAACAAGACTTCATCAATACCTAGAAATAACAATATCAAGTAGCCTAAATTTATCATCACGAAATATATAAGTACAATTAAACTGTAAAGAGCTATAAACAACCATAGTATTTCAGATGGTGTCAAAATTCACCCCTCCTGAAAATGATTTAAGCAATGCCTCTTTTGTAATCCCTGGATATTCATCCCTATAATCTTCGATCTTTTCTCTTCCTTTTTTACCCAAATTTGTGAGAGCTAGAAATGCGTTCAATCGAACTTCGGTGTTTTCATCATTTACTAGTTCATGGAGAATCGAGATAATATCATCTGTCCTTTCCTGAGTAGAAACTTTTTGAAGCTCCTCAAAAGAATCTGCGTGAGATATCTTCCCTAAAGCTATAGCTATTTCCTTTCGAACTCTAGGACTGTCATCTTTTTTCATTTCTTTTAAGATATCAAGTCCATAAATTGATTTTATCCTTCCGATAGACTTTACAACTTCACATCTGATATCTTCCGGTTCATCTTTAAATTTTTTTAGTATATCGATCGAGTCTTTTTCACCTTCCCTTCCCAGCAGGATCACACCTGTCTTTTTCAGTCTATGATTATCGGACCGAATCAACTGCTCCAAACCTCCGACAGGTATCTCAGCGGCCATCAACTTCACATTGAGATAATAATCCACATGAGTGCTATAGAAAACAAATATGTCTTCTAGTTTCTTTTTTAAAATAGGATGACGATGGATGGTCAGTAAGTCAAGAGCCGCCAGTCTGACCTCGTTGTTTTGAGATAACAAGTGATATACAACATAACGATCGTTGGTTAAAATTCTCAGATGCTTCCATACAGAAAAAGTTTGCGCTTTCTTATACCATTTTTTACTCTTTAATCTATCAATATCTTCAAGCAAATATCCACATTCAATATAAACGTCCCTCAACACCCCCCGATTAAATCCTTCTTTCCTCGCCTGTTCTATCAAATAATCTCTAAGATATTCATTTTTGTAATCCAATTTTTTGATAAGGTGTTTTTTTTCTATGTTCCCCTCTTCATAATCTTTCAGAAGGTTTTCCCAATAAGATTTTCTTTTTTCGATCCAGTTCCTTTCTTTTACATGTTTATATACCAAAAATATATAGACTACCGATATAACTAAAAGTAAAATACCTAAAAGAATGATGAAGTAATATACGAGATCAAAAACCCATTCTCCTAATAAGTTGTGGATCATTATATCCTATCCGATAATTCTATCTGCAGTAGACTACGATGTTCATTTTCCATATAGACTAGATAAGATAAAAGATTTGAAACCGCTTCTTCATCGACCCGTTCTGCTATAGTTTGATAAAGTTCAGAGGAATTTTTTTCTTTCTCAATGCCTCTTTCTAAAAGTTCGTTCACGGTATAGCCTTCGGACATTATCTCTGTATTGTTGGAAAAATCTTCTTTCAACTCCATATCGAAAGCTTCTATATCTTTGTCGGGAAAGAAATCATTGAAGATAGACCTGATCTTACTCTCATGAAACTTTTCCTCTTCGATCAAACGGTCTAGAACAGACTCAAGAGATTTTTTAATATTATTTTCATTTATTTTCTCATACAGTTTTTGTGCCTTGATCTCTTGGGTCAAAGCAAAAGATAGTATCTCCTCTAATTTCAATTCACATGTATCTTTTTTCAGAAGTTCTTTCTTGATCCACTTCATATTTATTATATTACCTCCTGACATGTTTAGTCTATCATATATTATTGTAGGTATAAAAGAAGGGGTTATTTTATCTTAACTGACTGACTTTTTTCGCGTGCGAGGTATGTCGAGTAGCTGACCTAGATCGAAAAATTTGATGAGGATTTGAAGTGGTGGAGAAAGTCCTGCACATAAACAGATTTAACGTTACTCCAGTTTGAAGAAGTTGAATTCAAAATGTTTTTTTGAGAGATTTGTTAACTTAAATACTCTAACGGAAATCCTATTTTCATACTATAAATAAAAGTGATTTTTAGTGTATTATCTCCGCGTGTTCTTCAAAGGGCATCACGGATAGGTGCGGCATCATCTCTTTAAAACCTTCCCTTATCTCTTCGATGTGATGGAACTTTTCGTGGCTCTCTCTGCTGTCCCAATACGTTATCATAATGTATTTCGTCGGATTAATCTCTATCTCTTCACGTTCTCCTCGCAGCATAGATCCGCCATATGCTACGTCGGTTGCCTTGACCACTTTTGTACCGATAAAGCCTTCCTTATCCATCGTGAACTCACAGAGATTTTCCATCATCTCCTCCACCTTTTCTTCATGTCCGGGTTTTACAGAAAGGTAGTTCAACGCACTCACCATCGGCTTTCCAACCCACTCGTGATCATCGAACTCGTCTACAGGTAATTCTTCAACATCTACTTCTTTGTCCTCTAGAAAGTCTAAAGCCATCTCAGTTCTTTTCCTCCTAGGTCCACAGTAGACCTTGATCGATTTATCTTTCAAAAAGTCAAGATAAAAGCCAAGATCCCAAACAGGTATGTTCAAAGCACCTTCGATGTGGTTCATATAGTACTCTTCCCTTGTTTTTACATCTATTATCAAATCCATATTATCAACCTATATACTATACTTTGTACCTTATAAGTAGTTAACCATTGTCGCCTTGCATCGCATCGAGGTACTTACTGAAAAATATATTGGATCAAGGAATATAGGACAGTAAAAAAGGAACACGATTATGGATTAAATCCTGCTGCTTTAGTTATGATCTACGTCTGTTTTTGTTACGAACAGCATCTGTTGCATGACGGCGTTCGTAATATTTTGTAGGATAACTGACGCAGATCGTAGAGATGAAATTGATGACTAAAATCCAGATGAATTACCTCTGGATGTGTAGGAATGACTTCCTTTCATCCTCACTACCGTTACGGATGGTGGAGGGAGCTGACACAGTTCGTATTATAATCGGTGTCTGGTGGAGAGGGGGTGGCGTCTGCAACTTGGTGTAATTCTCCAGAAAAGATTCAAGAGTGAAATTTGAGCAGGTTTGAGCTGATTTTTAAATGAGAACTATTGGTCTTCAGAGTATCTATTGTGACTATAGAGATCTGATTGAAGGATAATCTTTTTATTGTATCACTA
>PWEN01000042.1 GCA_003553505.1 Candidatus Nealsoniibacteriota bacterium
CCCGCACGAAAGGCTTAACGACTGGGGGGCTGTCTCAACGAGGCGCTCGGTGAAAATGCAATACCGGTAAAGATGCCGGTTACCTGTGGCTAGACGGAAAGACCCCGGGAGCTTTACTGTACCCAGATACTGGCTCTTGGTTATGACTGCGTAGCGTAGATGGGAGACGTTGAAGCTCTGCTTCCGGGCAGAGTGGAGTCGCCAATGAAACACCATCCTTTCATAATCTTGAACCTAACTTCTATCAGCAGTAGAAGGACAATGTTTGGTGGTCAGTTTGAGTGGGGCGCTCTTCTCCTAAAAAGTAACGGAGAAGTCCAAAGGTCAGCTAGCTCCGGATGGAAATCGGAGTTGTCGTGCAAAGGCATAAGCTGGCTTAACTGCGAAGCGGATATGCTGCGCAGGTACGAAAGTAGGGCTTAGTGAACCGACATGTTTTTATAGAAAACGTGGAGATCATCAGATAAAAGCTACCCCGGGGATAACAGGCTAGTAGGGCCCGAGAGTCCACATCAACGGCCCTGTTCGGCACCTCGATGTCGGCTCATCACATCCTGGGGGTGAAGCAGCTCCCAAGGGTTTGGCTGTTCGCCAATTAAAGTGGTACGCGAGCTGGGTTCAGACCGTCGTAAGACAGGTTGGTCCCTATCTGCCACAGGCGTCGAGTCTTGAGGAGAGTTGTCCCTAGTACGAGAGGACCGGGACGAACCAACCTCTGGTGTACCAGCTGTTCCGCCAGGAGCACCGCTGGGTAGCTAAGTTGGGAAGGGATAAGCGCTGAAAGCATATAAGCGCGAAGCCTACTCCAAGATTAGGACTCATAGATCCCTCGCAGATGACGAGGTTGATAGGCTGTAGGTGTAAGAGCAGTAATGCTTTTAGCCGAGCAGTACTAATCGATCGTGCGTTTTGGCTAGTATTTAATGACCATTACACTTTTCAAATGATTGGAGTCATTCTATGGGGGCTAACAGTGACGTTGTCCCACCCGTTCCCATTCCGAACACGGTAGTGAAATACGTCAATGCCGATGATAGTGGGTTTTCCCGCGAAAGTAGGTAGCCCCCATAAAGTGGCTCCAATTTTCTTTTATTTTTTTGTATTTACGATATAATGTAAGTGATGATTTTAAGAAGAGGAAAAACCTCTCTCGCTGCTAAGGCGGCTGTTGTAATTATTTTATTTGTTTCTTTGTTTTTCTTTTCAGATACTGCAAAGAATGCATTTTTCTTTGTTTCTTCTCCTGTGCAAAGTTTTCTTTTTCAAAAAGGAGGGGCTTTTTATGGAGTAACGGAAACAGTTGTCAATTTAAGCAGCATAAGAGAAGAAATAACTGATCTGCGAAAAGAAAACAGAGATTTGTCTGCAAGGCTGACCTTACAAAGAGAGATAGTTGCTGAAAACGAGGCTCTAAGAAAAGCGCTGGACCTTGATATGCGTTCTGAGAAACAGTTCATATTTTCAGAGGTTAGTGGTTCTAATTTTGATGCTGAAAAATTGATAGTTGCCAGCGGCAAAAAGGATGGCGTAGAGGAAGGATATGCGGTTACCACCCCTGAAGGTTCGCTTGTAGGTGTTGTTTCAGATGTTTTTTCTGATTTTTCAGAAGTTCTTCTTATAACTTCTAAAGAGAGCTCTTTTGAAGCAAAGGTGCAGGGAGAAGATGACTATATTGGTGTGCTAAAAGGAGGGAGTGATCTTGTTTTAGAGATGCTTCCAAGAGAGTCAGAGATAGAAGAAGGAGACCTTGTGTCTACATTTTCACAGGAAGGTTATTTTCCGAGGGGGATATTCATAGGACACATTTCCAAGGTTATAGATAGTGATGTAGAAGCCTTTACTAGTGCGGAAGTGAGACCTGCTTTCAATCTTCACGAGCTTGAATTTTTACTTATTATAGAGTGATGTTAAAAGCGTTTCTTAAAGCTTTCTTTTCAGGAATTGTTACGGGGTTTGTTTTTCTTGTTGCTTTTCCTTTTCTTGTAATTCAAGTAAACAGTTATTTCGGGCTCTTGCAAATAGATTACGTTGTTCTCGATATTGTTGGAGTTTTTCTTGTTTTTTGTGGTATATTAATGTTTCTTTACTGTTCAGGCATTTTTTGGAAGTTGGGAAAGGGAACGCCTGCCCCAATAGAGCCACCACGAAAAATAGTTACAGAGGGGATTTATCGTTATACAAGAAATCCTATGTATCTGGGATATTTTTCTATAGTAACAGGGCAGGCTTTCTTTTTTGGAGACATTCTTCTTTTTGCTTACCTTCTTTTTGTGATTTTACTTATAAATGTTTATTTATTGTTTTTTGAAGAGCCTGCACTAAAAAAAAGGTTTGGCAAGGAGTATGAAGATTATGTCTCCCAAACCCCTCGTTGGATTTTTATATGAAGAAACTGTTTTTACTAATAATTGTTGCTTATTTTATTGCTCTTTTTGAGAGCGGATTTATGGCACACTTTTTCTTTCCTAATCTGCTCTTTGTTTATTTTTTAGCAGTTAATGTTTTAGAGAGTCCTGAAAGAAAAGAGGGATTGTTTTTAGCAGGAGCGTGTGGGCTTTTGTTTGACTTATTTTCTTCTTTTCCTATAGGATTTTATTTAGTATTGTTTGTTTTTGGTGCTTTCTTGATAAAGTTAATATTAAAGAGGTATGTCCACTTTCCGTCGTTTATTCGCTCGTAAAAAGGGCGTAAAAGATATAGAGCCTCAAGAAGTTCTCCTTGATGGGTGGGCTCAAGAAAAAGAGGAGCAGATTGGTGTTTCCGAGAAACGCATGGAGGTTCCTTTGTCAAAGAACTATTTGCTTCTTTTTGCCTTTATTATGATGTTCTTGTTCTGCATTCTGTTTGGAAGAAGTTTGCATCTTCAGGTAATAGAGGGAAGCAATCTTTCATCTCTTGCGGAAAGAAACAGATCGGCAATGGTCTCTGTCCAGACACTTCGTGGAGTGATTTATGACAGGAACATGGATCAACTTGTTTTTAATTCTTCTCGTTTTGATCTTGAGTACTCTTCCTCTGATTTACCCAAAAAAGAAGATGTAGAAAGAGTGGCGGAAGTGATTTATTTAAAAAAAGATGATATAATAGAGACAATCACCGACTCTTCGGAAGAATCTGTTGTTGTTAAGGAAGACCTTGAGCATTCTGAAGTTGTTTCTCTTCTTACAGTTGTTGATGACATGGACGGTTTTTCGGTCTCAGAGCAACTTGACAGAGAGTATAAGGATCCGGAGACTTTTTCGCATGTTGTCGGTTACATGGGAAAGATCGATAGGGAGACAATAGCTGACAATCCGGATGAGTATTCTATAAGGGATTATGTCGGTAGAGCGGGAGTCGAAAGAAGCTATGAACACATATTAAACAGAAAAAAAGGAGAAGTGCGCATAGAGAGAGACTCTGCAGGAAACATTAAAAACAAAGAAGTTGTCTCCTTGCCGGAAGGCGGAAGCAATGTTGTTCTTTCAATTGATGCGAAGCTTCAAAGAAAAATAGAAGAAGAAGTCCTTGAAACTCTTGAAAATGTTGGGTCAGAGAAGGCGGCCGTAGTTGCGGTAAATCCTCAAACGGGAAATATTCTTTCTATGACAAGTGTTCCTTCTTATGACAATCACATCTTTAGCAAGAGAGCAGACCAGAGTTCTTTTTCGGAGATGTTTTCCAATGAAAAGGGATCTTTTGTAAACAGAAATATATCTGCTACTTATCCTTCTGGGTCGGTAATAAAGCCGCTTGTGGCCGCTGCTGCACTGGAAGAGGATGTGATAAGCCCTGAAAAAGAGATATATAGTCCGGGACATTTGACGGTGGAAAATCCCTGGAGTCCTTCAGAGCCCTCTGTGTTTAGAGATTTTCAAGCGCATGGCTGGACAAATGTAAGAGAGGCGATAGCTGTTTCAAGCAACGTGTATTTTTATACTGTTGGAGGAGGCTATGAAGATCAAGAAGGTCTTGGAATAGAGAGAATGAAAAATTATTTTCAAGAATTTGGACTTGGAAGCAGGACCGGCATAGATCTTCAGGCGGAAGCAGAGGGGTTTGTTCCCGATATGGAGTGGAAAAGAGAAGAGATTGGGATTCCTTGGACGGTAGGGGACACTTACAACACATCTATCGGACAGGGATATCTTTCTGTTACCCCGTTACAGATAGCTATGGCCTACTCCTCTTTGGTGAACGGAGGGAAGTTGCTTTCTCCCAGTATACTAAAAAAGGTTGTAAATGACGATGGAGAGGTTGTTGAGAGAAGGTCTCCGCAAGTATTAAATGAAGGATTTATAAGTCAAAGCAACCTAAATGAGGTGATGGAGGGGATGCGTCAGACAACTTTGATCGGGACGGCAAAAAGCCTTGGAACGCTTCCTGTGGAAGTTGGGGCCAAGACGGGAACGGCACAGATACCAAAGCCCGGACATTATCACAACTGGATAACGGTTTTTGCTCCTTTTGATGATCCGGAGATAGTGATAACAATTGTAGTAGAGGAAGTGGAGGGGGTTCGTGCGGCGTCCATTCCTCTTGCCAGAAGTATACTTGAGTGGTACTTTAGTGAGTATAATAATTAAAAATATGAAAAAAAGCTTTACCCGTGAGGGGTTAGAAAAATTGAAAAAAAGACTCGCTTTTCTTGAGAAAACAAAACGAAAAGAGGTTGCTGATGAACTGAAAGCTGCTGCTTCTTTTGGTGATTTGAGTGAGAATTCGGCATATGAAGAAGCAAAACATGAGCAAAATATGCTTGAAACGGAGATCTCGAAGATAAGGGAGGCGATAAAAAATGCGGAAGTAGTGGAGATGGATAAAGATTCAAAGTTGGTTCAGATAGGGTCGAGAATTGTTGTGGAAACAAGTGATGGCAAGGAGGAATTTGAGATAGTGGGAGGAACGGAGTCCGATCCTTTTGCGGGCAAGATATCTTGTGATTCTCCTTTAGGAAAGGCACTTATTGGTAAAAAAGAAGGAGAGAGCACTGCAGTACAAACTCCTTCTGGAGAAAAAAGTTATAAAATAGTAAAAATAAATGAGTAGAAAAGAAGAGCTCAGAAAAAACCGCATAGAGAAGATGCGAAACGTGGAAAAGGACTCTCCTCCTTATCCTTTGTTGACCGCAAGAAATTACACTTTAAAAGAGGCGTTTTCTAGGTTTGAGAAATTAAAAGAAAGCGAAGAAGAGGTGGTCGTTGCTGGAAGATTGCGATCTATACGTCAACACGGAAAACTTACTTTTGCAAACATAGAAGATGGAACAGCAGAGATACAGGTGTTTATTTCCGAGGATACTATCGGCAAAGTTCCCTATAACTTTTTTTTGGAGAACTTTGATATGGGTGATTTTGTAGAAGTGAGAGGGGTTTTGTTTTTAACAAAAAAGAATGAGAAAAGCATAAAGGTGGCAGATCTAAAAATGCTCTCCAAGAGTCTTCTTCCTCTTCCTGAAAAGTGGCACGGACTGCAAGATACGGAAGAGAGATACAGAAAAAGATATCTCGATCTTCTTTTTAATGATGAGGTGAAAGAAAGCTTCCGTAAGCGCTCCAAGATAATAAAAGAGCTTCGTAGATTTTTGGAAAAAAAAGAGTTCATGGAGGTGGAGACTCCGGTGTTGCAGCCTATGTATGGAGGGGGGAGTGCAAAGCCCTTTAAAACGCACCTGAACGCTCTCTCTATGGATCTCTATCTTCGCATTGCTCCGGAGCTTTACCTTAAGCGTCTTCTTGTAGGAGGTTTTGATAAGGTCTATGAGATGGGAAAGTGTTTTCGAAATGAAGGGATCGATAAGACACACAATCCGGAATTTACTTCTTTGGAGATATATAAGGCGTACTCGGACTACAAAAAGATGATGAGTTTTACGGAGGAGATGGTTTTATATGTACTAAAAGAGGTTTTGGGAAAGAAGGATCTTTGGTATGACGAGAAAAAGATAGAGTTTTCTGCTCCTTTTGAGAGAGTTCAATTTTACGACCTTATTCGTAAAGAGACAGGAATAGACCTAGAAGAGATAAGTGTAGACGCTTTACGAAAAGAAGCGGAGAGTATGGGCATAGAACTGGAAAAGGGAGCAAGTAAAGCGCATATAAGTGATGAAATATTTAAGGAAAAGTGTCGTCATAAACTGGTGCAACCTACTTTTGTTATTCATCATCCGGAGGGTTTTCAGCCTCTTGCCAAGCCTCTTCCTGATGGATCGGGAAAGCTTGCCACCTTTCAGCTTTATATTGCTGGATGGGAGATTGTAAATGCCTTTTCGGAGCTAAATGATCCCACAGAACAAAGAAAAAGATTTATAGAGCAAGAGAAGATGCTTGAAAAAGGATTTACAGAAGCACAGCGGATGGATGAGGACTTTCTTACTGCATTAGAACATGGCATGCCTCCCGCTGTTGGTTTTGGTATGGGCGTTGATCGTTTTTGTGCCATACTTACCGGATCACACAGTCTTCGTGAGATTATTCTTTTTCCTGCAATGAGAAAAAAAGATGAATAGAGAAGAAGCTTTACAACTTATAAAGAAGTATGTTAAAAATAAAAACAGTATAAAGCACATGCTTGCAGTTGAGGTTGTTATGCGTTCTTTAGCAAAGAGATTTGGAGAGCCGGAAGATAAATGGGCAGTGGCTGGCCTGTTGCACGATATTGACATGGAGATAGTGGACTACAGGAACAATGAAGAGCAACATGGTGTTGTTGGGGCTGATATACTAAGAAAGGAAGGAGTAGAGGAAGATATTATTGATGCAGTTTTGGCTCATAATGCTGCTACCGGCAAGAAAAGAGAAACGCTTATGGAGAAAGCTATATTTGCAGTAGATCCCCTTACAGGGCTGATAGTTGCTTCCGTGTTAGTTCTTCCCGAGAAGAAGATAGAAAATATATCTACTGATTCTGTCATGAACCGTTTCAAAGAAAAGTCTTTTGCAAAAGGCGCGAATCGTGAAGTCATACTTTCTTGCAAAGAGATGGATATGGATTTGGAGGAGTTTATTTCTGTTTCTCTGCTTGCTATGCAAGAGATAAGTGAAGATTTAGAACTTTAAATTAATCAAAAGCTGTGAAGGAGAATTTCCGCTCCGGAGCTGGTCGGGGAAAACGCTTTGCGACTAACCCGTCCCGGCAGCGACCGTAATATCGCTTTTTTCCCTTCAGATAGGGAAAGTGAGGCTCTTTTTGGCAACAAAAAGAGTAAAATCAAAGTGGCACCACGAGCATGCTCTCGTCTTTGATGTTTTAAGATGAGAGTTTTTTTATATAATAATTATTAAAAGTTATGATCGATATAAAACTTATTCGCAAAAATCCAAAGCAGATTAAAGATGCTTGCCTTAAAAAAGGTGTAGAGATTGACACAGATCTTATCTTGCGCCTTGACAAGCAAAGAAGAGACCTTCTTTCAGAGGTAGAGGAGATGCGTGCCAAGAAGAATGAGGCAAATAAGAAACTTGCGAGTGCCACAAGCGAAGAAAAGGAAAAGATAATAGAGGAGATGCGCGCAATTGATAAAGGTGATGCAGAAAGAAGACTAAAAGAAACAGAGGAAGAGCTTGAAAGAAACCTTCTCCTTATTCCTAATCCTCCTCTTGACGATGTTGTTGTGGGGAAAAGCGATGATGACAACGTCGTTATTCGCAGAGAAGGGGATCTGCCGGAGTTTTCTTTTGCTCCTCGTGACTATATGGAGATATGTGAAAAACTTGATATAATTGACCTTAAGCGTGCTGCAAAGGTGTCCGGTTCACGTTTCGGTATACTAAAGGGAGAGGGTGCTCTTCTGCACCTGGCTATCGTTAATTTTGTGATGGAGAAATGCATGAAGCATGGATTCTCTCCTCTCTTGCCTCCCGTAATGATCAGGCCGGAGATGATGAAAGGCATGGGATACGTAGAAAGAGGCGGTGATGAGATATACCACATAGAAAAGGACAATCTTTATCTTGTGGGAACATCGGAGCAGATTATTGGCCCTATGCACTCAGGAGAGATACTGGATGAAAAAGAGCTTCCTCGCAGATATGTAGCATACTCTTCCTGTTTTCGTAGAGAGGCCGGGTCTTATGGAAAGGACACGAAAGGCATATTGCGAGTGCATCAGTTTGAAAAGGTAGAAATGTTTTCCTTTACGACTCCTGAAAAATCAAAAGAGGAGCACAGTCTTCTCCTTTCCATAGAAGAAGAGATTATGAAAGATTTAAAGATACCATATCAGGTTATTGATATATGTAGTGCCGATCTGGGCGATCCTGCAGCATCAAAGTATGACATAGAAGCTTGGATGCCCGGACAAGGAGATTACAGAGAAACGCATTCTACTTCCAACTGCACTGATTTTCAGGCAAGAAGACTTAATATACGTTATAAAAGCAGAGAGGAGACCAATTTTCTACACACCTTAAACGGAACAGGGCTTGCAGTTGGAAGAGCAATTATCGCATTAATAGAGAACAACCAGAGAGAAGATGGGAGTGTAGATATTCCCGAGGCATTACACAAGTTTCTTCCCTTTACAAAGATCGGATGAAAATTGAAACAGTAACAACAAAAAAAGACTGGGACAGGTTTATATTAAAAGAAAATGGGAGCTTTTTGCAGTCTTTTGATTGGGGGGTCTTTCAGGAAAAACAAGGAAATCCTGTTTTTCGTATTGCGGTGCGATCAAAAGGAGAGACGATACTCCAAGCGCAGATAATAAAAGAAAAACTGCCTTTTTCCAAGTTTTATTTTCAGCTGCCTTATGGGCCGGTGACAAAGAAAGGATTAACGGAAGATAAAAGACGTGAGGCGGAAAGAATGCTTGTAAAGCAAGTAAGTGGCAAGGGTGCGGTTTTCATGATAGTGGAGCCCTTAAAAGAGTTCTTTTTTGGGAAAAAGGCTTCTTTTCGTATACAGCCGCAAAAAACGTCTGTTATAGACTTAACCAAGAGCATTGAGGATATTTTTAACTCTTTCAAAAAGGATCTTCGCTATAGCATACGCACAGCACAAAAAAAGGGAGTAGAATTGGAAGAAGGTCCTTATGACGAGCGTTTTTTTGATTTACTGGAAAAAGTAAAGGAAAGAAAGGGGTTTTCTTCTTATCATTCTTCTTATTTTCCCGAATTACTTGATACTGTTAATTCTCGTTTTTTCTTTGTGAGTTATGAGGGAAAACTTGTAGCGGGCATGATAATGGTATTTTTTGGTGATACAGTTACCTCTCTGCACTCTGCCTCAGACTACGATTACCGCCACTTGCAAACTCCTTCTTTGCAAAGATTTCATGCTTGTCTTGAAGGTAAAAAGCAAGGCTTTGCGTGGCATGACCTTTGGGGAATAGAAGAGGAGAAATATCCCGGAGTGGCAAATTTCAAGAAAAAGTTTTGCGGAAGAGAGATCGTCTACCCTCAAGGAAAGGTGGTTGTTTTTTCACATTTTTGGTATACCCTTTATATTATCGCAAAGAAAATAAAACGCATCTTATGAAGAATCTACTCAAGCTGGCATTAAAACTTGTCACAAAACTGGTAATAAAAAGGTATGATCCTTACATCATTGCTATTACCGGTACTGTGGGAAAGACATCCACAAAGGAGGCTATGGTTGCTGTCTTGTCGGATAAGTTTAATACAAGAGGTAGTGCGGGAAATCTTAATACGGAGTTTGGTGCACCGCTTGTTTTTTTGAAGCAGGGCAAGGCGGGTGAGAGCTATTTGGAATGGGCGAGTATACTTTTAAAAGGCGTATCACTTTTAGTGTTTCGTGACAAAGATTATCCGGAAATTATTGTCTCTGAGATCGCTGCTGATAAGCCGGGGGACATAGAGTATCTTTGCAGCGTGATAAAGCCCCATATTTCTGTTATCACTGCCGTAGGAGAGGTTCCTGTGCATGTAGAGTTCTATAATAGCGTGGAAGAAGTAGCAAAAGAAAAAGCAAAGCTTGCTTTTGCTGCAAAGGATAACGTTTTTCTTTGCTTTGATGACCCACTTGTAAGAGAGATGGGAGAGGGGATAACATTTGGATTTGAAAAAGAGGCTGACGTATACATTCATAGCTTTGAACACACCCAAAAAGGGGTGAGTTTTGCAATCTCACACAATAAAAAAGATCACAGATTTCATCTTCCTCTTATAGGAAAGCCTGCTGCTTACTCTTTTGCTGCTGCTTTTGCGGTAGCGTCTTATCTTGGGCTTGAAGACATCTCTTCTGATAACATATTTTCTCCACCGGGCAGAATGTCACTTCTGGAAGGAATAAAAGAAACGATGATAATAGATGGCAGCTATAATGCTGCCCCTGCCTCAGTTTTTTCCGCGCTGGAGTGTCTTGAGGATTTTCCTGCAAAAAGAAGATTGGCGGTTCTCGGTGATATGTTAGAGCTCGGCGAGCACTCATTGGATCAGCATCGCAAGGTGGGAGAAAGAGCAAGGTCGGTTTGCGATATTGTTATCTCCGTGGGAGAGCTTTCCCGAGAGATGAATAGTGACTATCACTTTCAAAGATCGGAGGATGTTGCTTCTTTTTTACCCGATGTTATAAAGAAAGGAGATGTAGTCCTTGTAAAAGGTTCGCAGAGTATTCGTACGGAAAAAGTTGTTTACAGTATCATGAAATATCCCCAAAAAGCGGAAAAGCTTTTGGTTCGCCAAACATCTTATTGGAGAAAAAAGGATGAGCAAAAAGAAGCTGAGAAAAAAACATACCGTTAAAAAAAGAACGCCTTTTTGGAAGAAACCCTTTTTACAAGGAGTGTTTCTGATTTTACTTTTTATTTGTATTGTTTTTTATTTTTTCTTTCTTGAAACTTATTTCTATGTTGCTGATGTGCGTGTCAAGGGAGTAGAGTGGATATCTCAGGAAAGATTAGAGCAGATAAGAGAGGATCATGTAAAGAGAGATCTTTTCTTTACTTATTCTTATAGCACATTTCTTGTGCCTCTTTATAAAATAGAAGGTGAGATAAAAGAGGACTTTTATAAGGTAAAAAGTGTTGATGCGCGAAGAGTATTTCCGGATATTATAGAGATAAAGATTGAAGAAAGAGAGCCACGCGTAAACTGGTGTGAAGAGGATGTTTGTTTTAAGGTTGATAGTGAAGGAGTTGTCTTTGAAGAAGGAAAAAGAGGGGGGATAGTTTTTTACAAAGACTCCAATGCAGCTCTTGGAGAGAGAGTTGTTTCAGAAGAAAAGATACGCTTCATGGAAGAGACGGCAAAACTTCTTTCCGAGATTGATATAAAGACTGATTCTTTTTATGTTCGCTCCAAAGACAGGGTGGATGTGCTAACCGTGGAAGGGTGGAGTGCTTATTTTCTTTTTAGTGATAATGTAGAACGACAGATAGACAACTTGAATATAATATTGGATCAGAAGATAGATGACAAGAGTGACTTGGAGTACATAGATCTGCGTTATGGGGATGCCGTTTATTTTAGATAACTTTATCACTCTTGACAGAGGAGTGATAATAATTTATCATTGACCCAATGAATATCACTGAAAGACAGCGAAAGATACTGGAGATAGTGATAAGAGAGCATATAGAGAGTGCTTGTCCGATAAGCTCTAAGTTTCTGGAGGAGAAGTACGACTTGGGGGTTTCTCCAGCAACTATCCGTAACGAGATGCAGGATTTGATAGAGAGAGGATATCTTTATCAGCCGCACACTTCCGCGGGAAGGGTGCCTACCGATAAAGGATATCGTTTTCTTGTTGATATTTACAAGAAAGACATGGATCTGATTGACAAGAGAATAGAAAGAGAGATAAGAAAGATAAGAAAAGAGATAGAGAACGAGCTCTCGTTTGTAAGAGAGTTTACGCGTTTTATGGCGCAAAGTTCTTCCAAACTGACTATTTCTTATCTTAAAAAAGAAGGGGTTGTGATGAAGGAGGGGTGGTCTTTTGTGTTGAGTGATCCGGAGTTTGATGATGCGGAAAAGATACGTGGATTTGCAAAAATGGTTTCTGAGATGGAGGACAACATTGATAAGTTGCACTGTGGCGACCGTTCTTTGAAGGTTTATATAGGAGGCGAATCCCCATTTAATGGCAGGCATGATTTTGCGATCATGATCTCTCCTTACTTTTCCAAGAGAAGAAAAAAAGGATTTTTTGCTATAATGGGCCCCAAGAGAATGGATTACGACAAAAATATGCGCCTTGTAAGCTCTATTACAAAGTTTTTAAGAGAGATTTAGTTTTATGGAGAAAAAAAAGAAGTCTTCTGTTAGTAAAAAACTGGAAGAGTGTGAAAAAGAGAAAGAGGAGTACCTTTACGGGTGGAAAAAAGCAAAAGCGGACCTTATAAACTACAAAAAAGAGGAGGCTTCCCGTGCAGAGTCCTTATTAAAAGAAAAAAAGAGAGGAATAATTTTGAGAGTAGTGTCTGTTATGGACAGTTTTGATCGTGCGGTAGAAGAAGCAGAAAGGAAGGAAGACTCTTTTTATGAGGGATTCTTAAATATAAAAAAACAAATGGAGGACGTTTTAAAAAAAGAGGGAGTAGAGGCGATCAGCTCACTGGGTGAGGAGTTTGACCCCTCTTTTCATGAAGTGGTAGAGATGATAGAGAAAGAAGGTGTGGAAAGTGGAACAGTGGTAGAGGAGGTTCAAAAAGGATACAAAATGGATGGAGAACTGATACGTCCTTCAAAGGTAAAGGTTGCTTTATAAGTTAATTAATTAAAAAGTCTTATGGGAAAAACAATTGGAATAGATCTAGGAACAACATTCTCTGCGATGGCAATTGTAGCTTCCGGAGAACCAAAGATCATAGAAAACAAAGAAGGATCAAGAACAACTCCTTCCGTGGTTGCGATGAGTAAGAAGGGAGAGCGTCTAATTGGAACGATAGCGAGACGTCAGCAGGTAACAAATCCCGAGAACACCATATTTGCAACCAAAAGGCTTATAGGTAGAAGGTTTGATGATCCCGTTGTGCAGAAAAGCAAGAACAATCTTCCTTATCACATAAGAAAAGAGGAAAAAGGAGAAGGGGTAGAGATTCAGTTAGGTGATAAGTGGTATAAGACGGCTGAAGTTTCGGCCATGATACTGCAGAAGCTAAAAAAGGATGCGGAAGAAAAACTTGGTGAGAAGGTGACAGATGCGGTTATTACATGCCCTGCTTACTTTGATGATTCACAAAGGAAAGAAACTAAGGTGGCAGGAGAGATAGCGGGATTTAATGTAGAAAGGGTTATAAATGAACCCACTGCTGCTGCTCTTGCTTATGGCTTGAATCGTAGAAAAGATGAGCAGATAGTTGTGTATGACTTTGGAGGAGGAACTTTTGATGTTTCTGTACTTGATGTAGGAGACGACACAATAGAAGTAAAGTCTACCGGTGGTGATAGTTATCTTGGAGGAGAAGATTTTGATGAAGAGATAGTTTCCTGGCTCATAGAGCAGTTTAAGCATGATAACGGTATAGATCTTGGAAAGGATCGTCTTGCTTTGCAGAGACTAAAAGAGGAGGCGGAGAAAGCGAAAAAAGAGTTGTCTACTACTATGGAAACGGAGATAAACATTCCTTTTGTGACCTCTGATGAGTCCGGACCGAGACATCTTAACTATTCTCTTTCGCGATCCAAGTTCGAGTCTCTTGTGGAGAAGCACATTGATCGCTCCATAGAGATCACAAAGCAGGTTATTGAAGACGCGGGACTCAAGGTGGAGGACATAGATGAAGTCGTTCTTGTGGGTGGACAAACAAGAATTCCAAAGATACATGAAAAGGTAAGTAATGTTTTTGGAAAAGAGCCAAACAAGGAGATAAATCCTGATGAAGTTGTTGCCATAGGAGCTGCGATTCAAGGAGAGATACTTTCTGCCAAAAAAGAAGGAAGGAAGCCAGAAGGAGAGATGAAGGACATACTTCTGATCGATGTTATTCCTTTATCTTTAGGTATTGAGACACTTGGAGGAAGAAACACTGTTCTTATAGAAAAGAATTCCGCCATACCGGCATCCAAAACAGAAGTATTTTCTACGGCGACTGACAATCAAACGCAGGTTCAGATAAATGTACTTCAAGGAGAAAGACCTATGGCAAGCGACAACAAGTCACTTGGCACCTTTGTGCTTGACGGCATTCCTCCTTCTCCTAAAGGAGTTCCGCAAATAGAGGTTACCTTTGACATTGATGCAAGCGGTATATTGAATGTTTCTGCAAAAGATAAGGGAACCGGCAAAAGTCAATCTATTCGTATAGAGGGCTCTGTGGGTGTTTCTGATGAAGAAGTAGAGAGGATGAAAAAAGAGGCAGAAGAGCACGCAGAAGAGGACAAGAAAAAAGAGGAGTTGGTTGATCTTAGAAATCAAGCAGAGCAGGTTGTTTATTCTGCAGAAAACACTCTTAAAGAGCACGGCGAAAAGATCTCCAGCGAAAAGAAAGAAGAGCTTGAAAAAGCTAAAAGTGAACTTCAAGAAGCAAAAGATGGCGAGGATACGCAAAACATAAAAGAGAAGATAGAGCAGCTTTCCACGAAAATGCAGGAGATTGGATCAAGCATCTATGAGGATAAAGGAGAAGGAGAAAAAGGTGATGGCGAAAACAAGGCAGCGGAAGATGGAGATTATGAAGAAAAATAACCTATGGAAGATTACTACGAGATATTGGGAGTTTCGAAAAATTCTTCCAAGGAAGAGATAAAAAAAGCTTACAGAAAGCTGGCGCACAAATATCATCCTGACAAGAAAGAAGGTGATGAGCAAAAGTTCAAGAAAGTGAATGAAGCATATCAGGTATTATCCGATGATAAGAAGCGTCAACAGTACGATAATTTTGGAACTTCCGGCGGAAGCGCGTCAGGGTTTGGAGGGTTTTCTTCCTCCGACTTTGGCTTTGAAGACATGGGAGACATCTTTGAGGAGATGTTTGGGTTCGGAAGAAGGCAATCAAGAAAGGGCAGGGGAGAGGATATAAGAATAGAGGTTTCTATATCTCTTGAGGAAGCAATGACGGGGAAAGACCGTCTTGTTTCTATTTACAAGTTTGTTCCTTGTTCTTCTTGTTCTTCTTCCGGAGTTGCTCCCGGTTCTGGTAAAAAGGCGTGCACGCAGTGTAAGGGTAGTGGAAGAGTGCAAAAGAGTGTGTTGGGAACTTTTTCTACTGTGATTGCCTGTCCGGACTGTGCAGGAGAAGGTGAGATTCCTGAAAAAGAGTGTACGCAGTGCAAAGGAGAAGGAAGGGCAAAGAAAAAAGAGGATGTGGAGTTCTCTATTCCTGCGGGAATAAGTTCCGGTCAAACTTTGCGTGTGCCGGGAAAGGGAAATGCGGGAAAAAAGGGGACACAACCAGGGGATCTTCTCGTAGATGTCTTAGTGGAAAAACACTCTTTCTTTAGACAAGAGGGAGAGGATCTTTACTGTTCTGTTTTTGTTCCTTATACAGACGTTGTCTTGGGTGGAAAAGTTGATATAACTCTTTTGTCGGGAAAGACAATATCTCTCAAGATACCTGCAGGCACAACTCCCGGAAAAGTAATGCGCATATCCGGAAAAGGGTTGCCGCGTCTTTCGGGTTATGGTTATGGTGATCTTTATGCAGAAATAAATATAAATGTTCCCAAAAAGGTTAATAAAAAACAGAAACAGATCCTTGAAGAGCTTAAAAAAGAAGGGATTTAATTGACTTTTACATAAATATAGATAAAATAGTGGCTATGCGCCCGTAGCTCAAAGGTAGAGCAGTTGCCTTTTAAGCAAACGGCTGTAGGTTCGAGTCCTACCGGGCGCACAATTAATTACAAGAAAAAAACTCTTGATTTTTTTTATTTAATATGCCATAATATCAGAAAAGTTCTTTACACAAGGAGGTGTTATGAAAAAATCACTGCCTCTACTGCTAATCGTTGTCTTGTTTGTTGCGGGGTGTGCGGCAGGGCCGAACACTGTCGTAAGTACTCCTGCTGCAGATGGCGATGTAGCGGGGTTTTGGCACGGACTATGGCACGGGCTGATTGCTCCAATTACCTTTGTTGTTTCACTTTTAAGTGAAAACGTGAACATATATGAAGTTCACAACAATGGTAATTGGTATAACTTAGGTTTTTTAATGGGAGCAAGTGTTTACCTTTACGGAAGGTGAAAGGAGGAGAAATGAAAGCCAGAGAGATGGAAACGAAATTGGTCCTTTTGCAGTTTACCACTGCGAACAAAAACCTTATTGCGGAAAATATTCGCTATAAGGGGTTTGATTCCCCTCAAAAGAAGGGGAAAAAGAACGGCGAGCAAAACGTAGAGGCAGAAGAAGCTTGCCTCCTCGACCTCATAGCAGAGGTCGAGAAAAAAGGTTATAGAGTGATCGACACGTTTTACAAGAAGCGCGTCAACCCTCAGTCCGTAAAGAGATGTTACTATGCAGTAACGTTTATTTATGGACTTGAAGGAGAAGAAGATCATCAGCACCGTGAGGCGTTGATGACGCTTTGCAAAAATTCTCTTTGGAACGTAAGGGTTTATTACAACCCCTACTTCCAAAAAGGAAAAAAAGTCCCTGGCGCTTGCGCGGTTAGCGTAAACGCTAGGATGAGAACACCTCTATTTAGGCCAAATGGTGAACCTGTGACTGTTTGGCCTAAAGACAGAAATGGGAACAGGGTTGGAGAGCACCCTCTTCCCAAAGGTCCCAAGAATATAATTACTTTAAATTCCTAGGACAAAGTCCCGTTCAAAAGCTATGCTTTTGTTCGGGACTTTTTTATGTTATTGTTTTTGTTAGCACATTTCATGGAAAGGAGGTGATGGAGATGATGTTCTTGGAAGTCAAAATGATCCGCAAGAGAGTTTCAGAGTATCTCGACAACGTGGATATCTCAGCAGAAGAAAGGGAAAGCATAGAGAAGTTATTTTTTTATCTTGAAAAAATAAACAAGTATTGGAATATTTACCCCAAAGATATCTCTGTTTACTTCTCTCTTCCTCTTGCTTTCTTTTTTATACTTACCTACGATGCGACAACGCTTCTTGCTGGATTTTGGGGATTCTCTGAAACAGAAATTATTGTTGCAAGTCTTGTTTTTGTTTTTTATGCCTCTCAGTTTCTTGCTAGGTATCTGTTATTTTGCAGTTGCGAAGAACAAAACGATAACATTGAAGTGTTGCTTGAAAAAGAAGGAGAAGATTTATTGAAAATATTAAAAGGATGTCAGGAGGGGCATCTTCTTTTAAGAAACGCTGTGCGTGTAAAGGAACCGGTATTCATTGACTGGTTCTTGTGACAAAGCTCCGTTTTTTGCGGAGCTTTCTTATTGAAAAAAAAGACATAATGTTTTATAATAAAGCTTAAACAGAAGAAAGGAGGGTGTTCTTTAGACATAAAACGGAGGAAGAAGAAATGAGAATAAGAGGGAGGATTAACAAAAGTGAAAGATCCTTAGGGGTGCTTGAAAGGAGAGGCTTTCAATTAAGAGAAACAAGAAGTTCTTTTATAATTGATTTGCCTCCTAAGGCAGATGTAAAAGACGGGTATTATTTGCCCGAAATGGTTAATCCCGTTCTGCTAATCAACCTTGCAGAAAAAGGGGGAGCAAAAAATGAGATGGGAATAGGAATTGTTGTTGTCGGAGTTACTGGCAAGCCGCTTTATCCGTACTATATTCCTTCAGTGAAAAATCCTTGTGGGGAGCATGCTTACTTTTCTGCTCCCGAAGCGCTTGTTACGGTTGCTGCTTTTCAGGGTGATGCAGCAGTGATCATCATGAAGCACAGCATAGAAAAGAAGGAAAATGTTGCTTATATCAAGTCACAGAATATATGGAGTGGCAGGATATTTGCGAAAATAGATCCTTCAATTAAGTGTTTCGAAGGCGCCATAAGGGCAGCAAAAGAAAAGTCTGAGTGCTACAACTGCACATGTGTGCATTATATGAAATCTTTTTGAAAAGAAGGAGGAAAAATGAGGTTGGTTGGAAGAGTTACAGGTGGTGACATGAATACCCTTGAGGCCCTGAGAAGAAAGTGCATCAATGCTAGAGTTTGTAACTCGGCGATTATCTTTGATCTTCCCAGAGAGCGGGGTAAGTATAAAATTCCCATGAGAAATGCAAAACTGATGATAGAAGCGCAAGATGAAAGGGGAGTTGTCTTCTGTGACTCTAATGGTAATTTTGTTCGCCCTTATCGCAAAACAGGGCATAGCACCAACTATTTTTCAATGCAAAAAATGGTATCTGTTCGTGTTTACGCTAAAAATAGCACTGTTTCCTTAAAGGAGCACACTATTGCGCGTAATGGGAGTAACGCAGAGATAAGATCTACTCCTATATGGAGTGGAAAGGCACGTACCTTGAAGTGGAAATGCTCTGTCTGTGGATGCATAGAAGGTTGGAGTGACAGTTGTTGTTGTTCAGGCGAAAAACTGCCCGCCGAACTTTCATTGCCCGGAAAAGTGAAAAAGTTTGAAAAAGCCGTGGTTGCGGCAAAAATGTTCTCAAAAAGGAGGAGACTATATGAGACATATTATTGACAATTTTTTTGCGAATGGCGAGATAAACGAGCTATATATTCCTCTTATGGAAAGAGAAGAAGCGGCGATGCTTCTCCACGAGATAATTGTACGCTGGGCAAAAGATGTCAAAATATTTTGCTATCAGAGTACGGCTCTTTCGGAAAACGGATGGCTTTTCGGGTACCACATCACAAAGCGGTGTGATTTTTGTTTAAGATCACAAAAGATGCTGGAGAAAATATTCGGAGACTGCAGAAAATTAGACAAAATGCCATTTGTCTTTAAGCAAAACGAGGAGAATGCTCACTTCTTTTTCCTCGGTGACTTAAAAAGTCACTTGAATTTGAAGTAAACAAGCCCCGGCAGCATTGTGCTGTCGGGGCCTTTAAGCTTCTCAGAAAGAAAGCGCAGCAGATAGCCCTATGCAGGATGCTTTTTGTTCTTCCCTCCATTTTTCTATGTTAAATCCCTTGTATCCGGATATCACTGCTCCAGAGTACTTTTGATTTGTTTTGCTTTTTGCTGTTCTGACATGAACATCACTAAACAGCAAGACGCTTTTTATTTCGTAGTACAAGGAGATAAGCCAGGCCATCTCCACCGTCGTAGGAACATATTCTTTGGTGCCGAGCAGTCTTATTTGCTGATCCCACCTTAAAAATGTTGATCCTTCAACAGGCGATTTTTGAATGAGGCTCCAGCCCGATACATCTTTTTTTATTTTCGGGAGACAGCTTGAGAAAGGGTTTTTTTCGCTTAACCTTTCATCAGTTAACTCCGGGGGTTCAGGAACAAGAACATGGTTGCTCGCTTTTTGGAGCGTTTCCTTGCCTGGAAGAGAGTTTTGCAATTTTAATTTTTGGTCTTCGGAGTAGAAAACTCCGAACTTCTCAAAGACTTCCTCTACTTCTTCCGGCATAATAATGTCTTCAATTACTCTTGGTATCCTCATTTCTCCTCCTCCTGCTGCTTAAACAAGTCTATTTCTTGGGCTGCCACAATGGGCAGCTTGTTGTCGGAAGTAGAGAAGAACTCTATTCCGTTGTTGTTATCAAAACATATCCTGTCTCCGTCGTCTTCCAAAGAGGACGTGCGGAAACTTTCTTGGAACAAGCTTTCTCCTTTAACTTTCTGATACACAAATTCCATCCAAGCCATCTGCGTTGCAGACAGCGGCTTCTGGCTGCAGCGCAGGAGCTTTACTGCACTGTGCCATGATCTTCCTTTTGATTTGGGAATTCCTTTTTTCCAAACCGCATACCATCCCCAGCCTATAAATTCTTTGGTAAAACTCTCTTTTTCCCACCAACTGTTGCTTGGTGAAAAGACATCGGGATCCAGCATGTATATGTTTTTTAGTGTTTGCTGGACCGGGGGGCCGCAGAGGATGACGACACTGTTTTCGTAGCAGTATCGCGCTACCATTTCCAGTGCAAGCTCCCGAGGGAGCATCAATGAGAGCTTTTCGAGTTGTTCTTGAGAGTAGAAAAGTTGTTTTTCAACTGCATCTTCAATCTCTTCCGGCATAATGATGTCCATACCGATTATCTCTCTTCCTTTCTTTAGCTCTTGAGCCAACATAGAACCTCCTTTTGCTGTTGTTTTTCTTTCTTTTTTAAGAGAACTTGCGCAAAATTATACCAAAAATTTGATCAAAAGTAAACATTTGACATTTTTTTTCATTATGCCATAATTTTATGCAAGTTTGTGGCAAAAAACCAGAAAATAAAAAAGGAGGAAGAATGACAGCAGAAATGGAGCGTTATCTTCGGATTCGAATGCAGCTCACAAAAAGGGTGGTTGTTGAGATTGATAAAGCAGAAGAGGATGAGTTCTTGGATAAGCTAAACGATGAAGAAGTCTCTCTTATAACGTTCAAGAGAGAGGAAGGTAAAACGTTTCTGTTGGTGGATATCCATAAAGGAACAAAGCTAAGGGGCGTAAAAACAATAACTGACGTTTCCTCAATATTCGGGGAAATGTATCTGTAAGTCACAAACAAGGCCCTGCAATGCAGGGTCTTTTGCATGTAGGCGTTTTTTGTGGTATATTACTTTCAATGCCTAGAAAAAGAGAAGGAGATTTTTTCTTTAAGGTCCTTTTTTTTCTTTTTATATTCTTGTGTGGCGTTTTTGCGGGAGTTACGGTAGAAAATATTAGAAGCGTTGTTTACCCTCCCGAAGTGGACTTTTCCCTTATGTGGGAAGTTTACGACAAGATGGAAGAAGATTTTATCTACTTTCATGAAACGGAAAAAGAGGACATTGTTTATGGTGCTATCAAAGGAATGGTAGAGTCTTTCGAAGACCCTAATACCGTATTTTTTGACCCTGAAAGCAGCAAGGATCTTTTAGATAGCTTGGAGGGCAAGTTTGAGGGAGTTGGAATGGAGGTAGGAATGAGAGACGAAGAGATACGCATAATCTCTCCTTTGCCCGACACGCCCGCAAAAAAGGCGGGAGTGCAATCGGGAGACGTAATAATTTCTGTTGATGAAGAGTCTACAAAAAACATGTCTCTAGAAGAGGTTGTAAGCCGTATTCGTGGACCAAAAGGTGATCCCGTTGACCTTTTGCTATCAAGAAAAGGTGAGGAAATAGAGTTTACTATAGTAAGAGATGTTATTGATATTCCCTCCATGTCTTGGGAGATGATAGGCGATGATATCGCTCATATTGAGTTTTATCAGTTTCACGAAGGAGCAGTAGAGAAGTTTTCCAAAGAGGTGAACTCTATATTGGAAAGTTCTGCAAAAGGACTTATAGTGGATGTCAGAGGGAACCCCGGTGGATCGCTTGAAGTGGTGAAAAATATAGCAGGATGGTTTCTGGAGAAGGATAGCGTTGTTGCTCTTGATTATGATGGTGAAAGGAAGTATAAACCTACCGGGACACCTGCTTTTACAGAGTATCCTCTGGTAGTTCTTTCAAACGAAGGCTCTGCATCTGCTTCCGAGATAATGATCGCTGCACTGAGAGATAATCGTGGAACCACCATAGTGGGGGAGACCTCGTTTGGAAAAGGTTCTATACAATCTCTTAATCCCATGAAAAGAGGGTCTTATCTTAAATTGACAACTTCAGAATTCCTTACTCCCAGCGGGGATCGAATAAATGACGTTGGTATAGAGCCCGATGTGGTTGTTGAGATGGACATCGAAGAGGAAGAGGATATTCAATTGGAAAAGGCTATCGAATTATTAAAAGAAAAAATAAATAATTAACATGCGTATAATACTTTTAAAAGATGTAGAAGAAATTGGTAGAAAGCACGAAATAGTGTCTGTTTCTGCTGGATATGCGAGAAATTACCTTATCAAAAAAGGACTGGCAAGAACACTTTCTGCTGGGGACGAAAACTTGTCCTTGAAGGCGGAAGAAAAGAGGAGAAAAGAACAAGAAAAAGAGATTGCTGAAATGCAAAGCAAGGCAGAAAAGATTAGTGGTAAGAAGTTTGAGGTGCCGGTTAAAGTAGGGGAGAAAGGCCAGCTTTTTGAGGGAGTAAGCGCGAAAAAGGTAGCAGAAGTAACGGGATTAAACAAAGAAAGTATCGACTTACAAGAACCAATAAAGGAACTTGGAGAGTTTGATGTGAGAATCGCTTTCAAGCACAATATCGAAGCAAAGATAAAAGTTGTTGTAAAAGAGGAATGAAGACGAAGTACATATTTGTTACTGGAGGGGTGATGTCGGGAATAGGCAAGGGGGTTGTTACGGCATCTGTTTTAAGAATACTGCAATCAAAGGGGTACAGTGTAACGGCTCTCAAGGTAGATCCTTATTTAAATGTGGATGCCGGAACTATGAATCCCATAGAGCATGGAGAGGTTTTTGTAACGGATGATGGCTCGGAAGGTGATCAAGATCTTGGCAACTATGAAAGGTTTGCCGGAATTGATCTTTCAGAAAAAAACTACATGACAACGGGAAAAGTTTATCGTTCTGTAATAGAAAAGGAGCGTAATCTAGAGTATGAAGGGAAGTGTGTGGAGGTTGTTCCAGATATCCCCAACGAAGTTATACGAAGAATAAAAGAAGCAGGGAAAGATGTTGATTTTGCTCTTGTTGAAATAGGTGGAACGGTGGGTGAGTACCAGAACATGCTCTTTCTCGAGGCGGCTCGCATGATGCGTCTTGAGAGTCCCCAAGATGTGCTTTTCTTCTTGGTTAGTTATCTTCCTGTACCAAACACAATAGGAGAGATGAAGACCAAGCCCACACAAGCGGCAAGTCGTTCTCTTAATGCGGCAGGAATACAGCCTGATTTTATCATAGGAAGATCTCCTGTTTCTATGGATGAGGTGAGGAAGCGCAAGATCTCTGTTTTTTGTAGCGTAGATGAAAGGGATGTTATATCCTCTCCTGATATAGAGTGTATGTATGAGGCTCCTATTGTGTTTGAAGAGGAGGGGCTGGGAAGGCGAATACTTGAAAAATTCAACTTAAAAAAGAAACAGGACGACATGAGTGACTGGAAGAACTTTGTTTCCATGGCAAAGAAAAGATCAAGGAGTGCTAAGATAGCGATCATAGGAAAGTATTTTGAGACGGGAGACTTTGTTCTCTCTGATGCATATATATCTGTTATTGAGGCAGTAAAACATGCCTGCTATAACATGGGGTATAGCGATGATATATCTTGGATATCCGCCAGTCGTTATGAGGAAGATCCTTCTAGTGTGGAGGAGCTTTTAAATTATGACGGTGTTATTGTTCCCGGTGGTTTTGGCAAGAGAGGAGTAGAGGGGAAGATAGAAGCGATAAAGTTTTGCAGAGAGAACAGCATCCCTTTTTTGGGGCTTTGCATGGGTATGCAGCTTGCGGTTATTGAGTTTGCGCGCAATGTGTGTGGCATGCATGAGGCTTCTTCGTCGGAGTTTTCCAGTGACACTCCTTTTCCGGTCATCACCATTATGCCGGATCAGGAAGATCTAATCAGAAAGAAAAAATATGGAGGAAGCATGAGACTGGGAGCCTTTCGGTGCAAATTAAAAAAAGGAACACTTTCTTTTAAGGCGTATGAAAAAAGCGAGATAAGTGAGCGTCACAGACATCGCTTTGAGTTAAACAACGAATTTCGTGAAACTTTGGAGAAAAATGAAATGATCGTGGCGGGAAATAATCCGGACCACGATCTGGTTGAGATAATAGAATTAGGGAATCACCCCTTCTTCTTAGGTACGCAGTTTCATCCGGAGTATAAATCAAGACCGCTTGAGCCGCACCCTTTATTTAAGGAATTTATCAAGAAAGCTCTTGAACGTTAACGACTTTTACCTTTCTTTTTGTTCCGTCGAATCTTGTTCTTACCTTGTCTGAGAACTTTACCTTACCGTCCTTTAATGCGTAAAGAGTATCGTCTCTTCCTCTTTTTACATTCTTTCCGGGGAAGAACTTTGTTCCTCTTTGGCGTACTATAATATTTCCCGTTTTCACTGATTGATCGCCAAAGATCTTCACTCCCAAGTATTTTGGTTGTGAGTCTCTACCTGTTTTTACTGTTCCTGCACTTTTTGTTTTAGCCATATGTTTTCGTTTAAATTTAAAATATGTTACCAAAAATAAGAGATTTTGTCAAAAAGAATAAATTTGATATCATTCTTTTTTTAGGGGTTGTGCTTGTCTCGTTGTTGTCGTTCTCATTGGGATACATAACCGCTAAAATGGAAGAAAAAGAACCGCTTAAATTTGAAGAGCCAATATATGAAGATACCTCGATCAATAGGCATAATTCCTGACGGCAACAGAAGGTGGGCAAAAAAGAATAATTTTCCCAACATAGAAGGTCATCGCAAGGGGTTGTTGAAATTTAAAAGAGTAGGGGAATGGTGTCTGGAAAAGGGCATATCGACAATGACCATATTCTCTTTTTCTAGTGAAAACAAAAATAGATCAGAAGAAGAGATAAAATATTTGACAAAAATAGTAAATAATGCGCTTAATAAAAAAAACATCGAAGAGTTTAAGAAAAAAGGCGTGCGTTTGCGGGTAGTGGGGGATGTAGGGTCTTTTTCATGTGACATAAAGGAAAGGGCTCAAAAGGCAGAGGAAGAAACGAGAGGTGGTGATAAAATGGGCATTAATGTTGCGCTTAATTATGGTGGAAGGTGGGAGATACTGTCTGCTGCTGAAAAGATGGCTAAAGAAGGCAATGAGTTCACAGAAGAGAATTTTTCTCAAAATCTTGCCATAAAAGAGTTTCCCGATCTTATTATACGTACGGGAAAAGAAAAGCGTCTTTCAAACTTTATGTTGTGGCAAGCCGCTTACAGTGAACTATACTTCTCTGACAGCTATTGGCCGGAGTTCTCAAAGAAAGAGTTTGAGTATATTCTTGAATATTATGCGAAGAAAGAAAGAAGATTTGGGAGGTAAAGAGGGTGTATTTGTTGTATTATACGAAGAAAGAAAATAAGTCTTGGAAAATGAAGGTAGGTTATTCTTTCATGTCCTTTCCGCCATGAAACTCTCTGTGTATATCCCTTAGTCTTTGGCTTGTTATGTGAGTATAGACTTGAGTTGTAGCAATATTTCTGTGCCCGAGGAACTCTTGAATTACTCTTAGATCAACTCCTTGAGCGAGAAGGTCGGTAGCGTAAGTATGGCGTATAGTGTGTGGGGTTGTAATTATTGGTATTCCCGCTTTTTTGGAGTATTTTTTAACTATATTCTCCACAGAACGAGAAGTGAGGCGTTTATCAGCACTTCTGGGTCCTTTATGCCTTATAAAAAGCGCTTTTTCTTTATCATTGCGCTTTTTGAGATATGCATCCACCGCTTTTACGGCACGATTGCTGAAATAAACGGTTCGTGGATGATCTCCTTTTCCTACGATAACCACTTCCAGATCTTCTGTTTCCGGTTTTATTTTTAACTGTTCACGGTCGAGGCTGACAAGTTCTGCAACGCGTAACCCAGTAGAGAAAAGAGTTTCTAGGATAGCTCTGTCACGTAATCCTGTTTTACTGTTTGTGTCGGGGGCAAGGAGTAGCTTTTCTATCTGATCCATCTCTAAAAACTTTACAGCGCGTTCTTTTTTCTCTTTTGTAAGTTTAACTTTTTCTGCTGGCAGTGATGCTATGCTGCGATCTGCAAAGTAATTTAAAAGTGCACGGAGAGCGATAAGGTAATAGTTGCGTGTTCTTTTTTTGATCGGTTCTTTTGTTTGATTGTTCTTACGAGAAGAGAGGTAAACACGATAGTTCCAAACGTGTTCTTCTGTTATCTCATGAGGCTTTAACTCTTCCAAGTTATTTTCTTGTAGCCAGTTTATAAAACTCTGCAGGAAGCGTGAGTAGGTTTCCTGTGTTTTTTTTGCAACACCTTTTTCTATATCGAGATATTCAAAAAACCGGGGTACGTGTTCTATTATAGGCTTTTTATCTTTTTTAAGCGCCATACTTCGGTAAAGTTATCTTATGCGAAGTAATATATATTTACTCCCCATTGAAGGACAGGGACTCCACAACAGAATCTCGCACACTGTCGATTGTAGATCTTATAGCTTCGTTTATTGATTCTTTGACTTTTTCCTTTTCCTTTTCTGCTTCTTTTTCGACTATCTCTTTCCTTTCTTCAAAAATAGAAACAACTCTGTTTTTGATCTCCTCTGTCGCTTCTTTTCCTGTTTCTGTGAATCCAAACAAGACGACAAGAGCAGCAATAGATAAGACTATGATGATTGCTCTGATCATAATATATTTTTTACTTTATTTACTATGTCCCAGAAGTATGAAGCAAGGACATCATACGAGTAAGCAAGCACATCGATTAATTGATCGGCAATGTCTCTCCCACTCTCTGTTGCTGCCAGAAAAATAAGAAAGATTAATACTAATACAAAGGATATGTTTTTTATCATAACTTCTTTTTTGCCTTTCTAAGCCTTTTTAATACTTCATCCCGTCCCAACACCCAAGATATCTCAAAAGGTCCTGCAGAGGCCTTTTTTCCGCTTAATGCGACGCGAAATGGCCACAAAAATGACCCTTTATCACTTCCTGCTCTCTCTATTAGTGTTTTTTCTATGCTTTCCATGTCCCACTTATCTATCTCTAAAACGGCCTCTTCTCCCCTTTTGAGCGAATCATATATCTCTTCATCACTCATGTTCTTCCATCTTAGCATTTCTTTGTCATAATCAACAGGAGCAAAGAAGTAATCCGCAAGTTTTGTTATTTCAGAGAGATTTTTCATTCTTTCTTTGCATATCGATACTGTTTTTGCAATATCTTCTAATGAGAATTGTTTTCCTTGACTATTGAAGTATTTTCCCTCTTTTTGTTCAAGAAATCCGGACTCAGTAAGGAAAGGTACACACATTTCCGCCAGCTCATTATCATCTTTTTGACGTATATAGTATCCGTTTATGGAGTCTAATTTGTCTATATTGAACACTGCTCCACTTTTCTTGCACTTTTCTAACTTGAACTCTTCTATTATCTCCTCTAAAGAGTATATTTCTCTTTCTCCTCCGGGATTCCATCCCAGGAAGGATATAAAGTTGATCATTGCCTCCGGGAGATATCCCATCTCTTTATACTCTTGAACGGAAACGGCAGCGTGTCGCTTAGATAATTTGCTCTTGTCGGGGCCCAGTATAAGTGGTAAGTGTGCATAGTAAGGAGTATTTATTCCCAGCGCTTTTTGTATAAGTATCTGTCTAGGAGTGTTTGATATGTGATCTTCTCCCCTTATTACATGTGATATCTCCATTTCGTGGTCATCAATCACTACTACAAAGTTGTAGAGTGCTGAAAAATCACTTTTTCCGATAACAAAATCTCCTATTTCGTTGTTATCAAAAGAAACTTTTCCCCGAATAAGGTCGTTAAAAGTTGTGCTTTCTTCTTTTGGAGAACGAAAACGGATCACAAAGTCGCCTTTTTTCTCGTTTTTTTTCTGGGCACACTTGCCACTGTAGCGCGGTGCTTCACCTCTTTCCAGCTGTTTTTTTCTTTCCTTTTCTAACTCCTCTGCACTACAAAAACAGGGATACGCCTTGTCTTCTTGAAGTAGTTTTTGGAGGTATTTTTTGTATATCTCCCCTCTCTCACTTTGCCTATAAGGACCATAAGACCCCTTTTCACTTTCCTCTGTCACTCCTTCGTCATAATTTATGTTTAACCACTTTATACTTCGTATAATATCAAGCTCATACTCTCTCTTTGATCTTGTCTTGTCTGTGTCTTCTATACGCAATATAAAATCTCCCTTGTTCTTTTTTGCGAATAGATAGTTAAAAAGGGCCACTCTTGCGGAGCCTATATGAAAAGGACCCGTAGGAGAGGGGGCGAATCTTACTCTTTTTTTCATCTTTTAAGATACTCTTTAATATATGATGCTATTATCTTTGCTGATTTAGGATTATAGAACTCTGCCGCTCTTTTACTCATAACTCTCAACTGCTCTCTTGGAGAAAACAGTTGCTTTAGTTTTTCCAAAAAGAAGTGCGGCGTAAGATTTTGTTCTTCCATCACTATTGCTGCACCGGTGTCGGCGTAGTAGTAAGCGTTTTTTGTTTGGTGATCTTGTGCTGCTTCCGGAAGAGGTAGTAAAATGCTTGGTTTTTCGTTTGCTGATATCTCGAATATACTTCCCGACCCTGCTCTACTTACCACAAGATCTGCTACAGCATAAGCGTTTCTCATCTTTTCTTCATCGAAAAAGGAGTATGGATGATAGTATTTTTTCTTTTCTTTTTCGAGCACCACTGCCTCTACTTGTTTGGACACATAATCTATATTCTCTTTTCCGCACTGGTGTATTATTTCAAAGTGCTCCAACATATCCCCTATCCCGGAAAGGATGAGTTCATTTACTCTGTTGCTTCCTTGTGAGCCGCCGAGCACAAGTATGACGGGCTTTTCTCTTGTAAGAGAGAACATTTCTATCGCTTTCTCTTTATCGCCTCCCGTTACTCCTTCTCTTATGGGATTTCCTACCGTAATCTTTTTTTTGGGATTTACGCCTTTTGTGTCTTGAAAAGAAACAAAAGTCTCTAGTGCTATTTTTTGCAGAAGCTTATTTGTTGTTCCCGGGATAATATCTGACTCATGAAAGAATACGGGGGTTCGAAATATGTATGCGCTGATTACTGCCGGAAGTGATCCGTATCCTCCCTTGCTAAAGACAAGATCGGGAGCACTTTTGAACATATATACAGAAGACTGTATTATTCCCACAGGGATCTTAAAGAGCACATCAACTATGTTCTGTAAAAAAGATGCGGGTGTAAAGTATCTTCTTAGCTTTCCGGCGTATATATATTTAACTTTTATTCCTTTGTTCTCTATATACTCACGAGCTATCTCCTCTTGAGGGCCTATATATTCTATCTCCAACAGTTCTTCGGGAACTGTCTTTTTTAGTTCTCGTATAACAGAAACTAAGGGGAAGATATGCCCCCCTGTTCCTCCTCCTGTAAATGTTACCTTAAACCTTTTTTTCATTTTGTTTTGAAGCGTTAAGAAGTAGTCCTAATGCGGCAAGTTCGGCAATAATGTGTGACTTTCCATAACTTATTAATGGAAGAGGTATTCCCGTAAGTGGAACCAGTCCCACCATTGAGCCCATATTAATGAATGCTTGCACAAAAAACCATGACGTTATTCCTATAACGACAATTCTTGTGAACTGATCTTTGCTGTTTTTAGCTATAACAAATCCTCTCCAAAAAAGCAAGAGGAAAAGAGCAACAAGAATCACGCTTCCGATAAATCCTGTTTCTTCTGCAAATATTGCAAATATGGAGTCTGTTGTGCAAAAAGGGAGAAATCCAAACTTTTGATAGCTCATTCCGAAACCGGAGCCTATCAATCCTCCCGAGCCTACGGCAATCAGCGCTTGTTTTATCTGATAAGTTAGGTCTAAAGAGTCAAGATCGGGATTTAGCATTGCTTTTATTCTCCTTAGACGGTAAGGCTCTATTTTCACAAGCACAAAAAGCAGTGTTGCTCCCGCCCCTAAGAGAGTCAGCATGTGCCAAAGAGGGGTGTTTGCAACAAAATACATAATCATTGCGGATATAAATATCACTCCCAAAGTGCTTATGTCCGGCTGCATTATGAGCATTCCTCCCACTATTGCCGATATTGCAAAGAAGGGAATAAGAGTGTTTTTAGCGGACTTTTTGCTTCCTTTTTCTGCTGTTCTCGTCGAGAGCCAACTTGCAAGATAGATTATAAAGGTAAGCTTTAATATTTCCGAGGGCTGAAATGATAAGGGGCCAAGTTCCACCCATCTTATTGCTCCCCTACTCCCTTCTCCGAAATACGGTATAAAGACCATAAGGAGCAAGACTGTTGTTATGCCGAGAAATAACGGGGACCACTTTTTAATAAAAGAAAGCGGTGTTTTATAGATAGCAAAGGCCAGAACTATTCCCGGCAAAAATCCCAACAAAACTTGTTGTAAGAAAAAGTAATAAGGGTGTCCCGTGAGTTCTTGTGATTCGAGCGCCGACACTCCTGCAAGAACAAAAAGCCCTAGCAGCACTATAACCAGAGCTATCGCTATCAGTATGTAATCGGGACCTTTTTTCATTTTAACCAAGTAACTGGACAACAACTCCCACTATGGCCACCACAACTCCGATTATCCAAAAACGCATTGTCACCTTATAGTGTGGCCATCCTTTTGCCTCAAAGTGATGATGTATCGGTGCGGCAAGAAGCAGTTTTTTGTTTCTGAACTTTTTTGATAGAAGTTGTAATATAACAGAGCCGGACTCAAGAACAAGAAGAAAAGCGATTATGGGAAGTACAACCACCGCATTTGTTAGAAAAGCTATCACTGTCAGTGTTGTTGTTAGTCCCAGTATTCCTGTTTCTCCCATATAAAAACGTGCAGGAGGAATGTTAAACCAAAGAAAAGCAAGTAAGGCCCCTACTATAACAAGACAAAAAGCGGCGATATTTATTTGTCCTTGTGCAAGGGAAATTACTGCGTAAGCAGTAAACATAGAAGCAAATGCTCCACCTGATAGACCGTCAATTCCATCTATTACTCCTCCACTGTAAACTGCCAGCATAACAATAATAAAGATAGGCAAGAAAAGAAGCCCTACAAAGAACTCTCCTACTCCGGGAATATGTATTACATCTTGTCCTAGCTTGAAGTAAAACCACCAAGCACCGACAGAACCAATAAGTGCGACGAGAATAAGGCGATAACGCAAACTGAGACCTCCTCCGATATACTTTTTTGTTCCTTCCCATAAAGGAGAAAATATCTTGCTTTTTGGTTTTTCCATCACTTGCAGGAGATCATCCAGTAATCCTACAAGGGAAGCGGTCACAAGCGTAAAAAGGGGTAGCCAAGTTTGTTCACGTGAGAGAAACTCCAGTCTGTTTATGATGGTATTATCAGAAACATAAGAAAGAGCCAAGAAAACAAAAGAGACCACCAAGGGAGTTATCCATATAAGCAACCCTCCCATGCGAGGGACTCTTGTTTCGTTGTCGGAGTGAAACTTCTTAAAGAAAACTACATCTGATCCGTCTATCGCCTTTTCACGGACCTCTTTTCTCCAGAACTTGTTCTTGTAGAGAAAGCTTGTTAGTGCGGGAGTAAAAAGAAAAGCAAAAAGAAAAGCAAATGTTCCCAGTGAAAATATTTTTATTGCGCTTGAAATTGCTTCTGGGCCGTTTTCTATCATCAGAACTTATATGATTTATGTATATAATCTATCATTTTTTCCATCTCTTGAAATCTATCCTCTGCTCCGAGCACGACGTTTATGATGTATCCTTTCTCTTGCGGCGATTCTATTACCATCAAGAGACATCCTTTTGCACTTAGTGTCCATCCTGTCTTTCCGCCGACAATTCTGTTCTTCCACTCTTTATCTCTTGAAAAAAGGAACTCGTTGGTGTTGATTGTTACATAGTAAAGACTTTTATCGTAAGAGTATACCCTGTAGGAAGGAGTGTTCATGATAGAGAAAAGATCACTGTTCTCTAAGGTGTATTTTGCTGTTTTATAGATCTCTCTTGCTGTAGACATGTTTGCACCTCCTCTCTCGTCTAGTCCGCTCGGATTTATAAAAGATGTATTTGAAAGTCCTATCTCCTTTGCTTTTTTGTTCATCTCTTTTACAAATCCTTTTTCCAGAAAGCGATTATCTTGCATAGCAAGTGCGTTTGCAATGCTGTTATTTGACTCCAAGAGAAGAGGATAAAGAGTATCCCCTATTTTTGTATCGTTCCATATGCGCAAGTCAGACAGGCCCGGATTTGTCATTATGTCTTTTTGGGTTACATTTATCGGAGCATTTAGATCATACTCTTCATACACCAAAAGTGCGGTAAATATTTTACTTATGCTTGCTATAGATAGCTGTTTGTCGATATTTTTGTCGTAAAGAATTCTTTTCTGGTTACCATCCCAGAAAACGGATATCGCCGCAGAAGCGTCTATTTCCGTGTTCCCGCTTTTTATTTTTTCCGGATAGGGTTTTTGTGTATATATCTCTTTATACTGTATCTCTTCTCCCTGTGACCAAGTTACCGTCCAAAGAAAAAACAAAGACGAGATTAAACAAAAAGCAAAAGCGGATCTTCTGTATGTTTTTCTTTTTATTTTCATTACGGTTTTATTCTCTTAACTCCACGATATATGAAGGTTGCGTCACGCACGTTATTTATCCCTAAAAGTTTCATTATCATTCTGCTTGGACCAAGCCCTATTCCTCCATGTGGTGGACATCCATACCTGAAGAAATCAAGATAAAATTGTAGGGACTCTATATCCATATCTTTCTCTTTTGCTTGACTTAGTAGTTTTTCGTAGCGGTGTTCTCTTTGAGCTCCCGTGGTTATCTCAACTCCGTTCCAAAGAAGATCAAAGCTTTTTGTGAGAGATTGATCGTTTTCATCTCTCATGTGATAAAAAGGCCTTACCTCCGAAGGATAGTCCGTTATGAAGACGAACTCATGACCAAACTTTTCTCTTGCATACTCGCTTATCTTTGTTTCTTCTTCGGGGCATATGTCTCCTTCTTTCTCTCCTTCTATGTTCATTTCGGAAAGTATCTTTTTAGCTTCTTTCATTGATATTTTTGGAAACGGTATGGATGGCACCACCACTTCTCTTCCAAACATCTCTTTTATTTCTTCTCCATAAGTTTCTTTAACTTCTTTTATTACTGCTTGCAGCATCTTCTCTTCTTCTTCCATTATATCTTTGTGGGACTCTATGTATGAAATCTCTGCATCGTATCCCGTAAACTCTGTTGCATGTCTTGATGTGAAAGAAGGTTCTGCTCTAAAAACGGGCCCTATCTCGAACACTTTCTCAAAGCCGGCTGCCATGGCCATCTGTTTGTAGAACTGCGGAGATTGGGCGAGATATGCCTTGCGATCGAAGTATTTTATCTCAAACACTTCTGCTCCTGACTCGCTTGCTGCAGCAATAATCTTTGGGGAGTGGACTTGTATGTATCCGTTATCTATGCAGTAGTTTCGAAAAGCGGACTCCATTGCGCTCCATACTTTAAATATGAGCGTGTTATTTTTTTTACGAAGATCTATCCATCTCCAATCCAATCTCACCGATTGTTCTGTTTCGCTTTTTTGTCCTTTTTCAACGACTGGTATGGGAAGTTCCGGATCTGATAATGAGAGTATGTTTACTTCTTCCGCTTCCATCTCTACAGATCCTGGAGCCTGCCCCTCTTCTTTTACGTTTCCTTTTACCTCTATGACGGACTCATGACTTATCTCTTCTGCCGCCTGCATTGCCTCCTTTTTATCTTTTGTTACAACTACTTGCAAAATACCGGTGACATCACGAACAAGCAAGAACTTGATATTTCCTTGATCTCTTATTGTTTGCACAAATCCTGCTATTTTTGCTTTTTCTCCGATATGCTTTTTTATTTTGTCTATGTGTGTTCTTTGCATTATTGTAAGTGATAATTTACTCTTTCTATTATCTCTTTTGGTGTGTAATTCGTTTTTATGAGATACTCCTTTACTCCAAGAGAGCTTGCTTCTCTTCTCGTCTCTTCATCATCATAGTTTGAGAAAGCGATCACAGGAGTGGAAGATATCTCTTCCGTATTTCTTAAATTTTTAAGAAAACTTATCCCGTTTTCTTCCGGCAGAAGAATATCAAGGATCACCATATCTGGTTTTACTTCCCTTGCCATACCGAAAGCTTCTTCTGCGTCAATAGCAGAGTGTACCTCAAAACCTTCTCGCTGAAACCTGTCTTTGTACATATCAGCGAGCATTTTTTCGTCTTCCACAATAAGTATTTTTTTCATATTGTTAGGCGTTTATTTACTGCCTTGTATTTTAACCCATTATTAATAATATTCAAAATTTTAAGGGCTTTGCAAGTATGTATCTGTTTTTTTTGTCTATTGTCGCAATAATGCAGTACTTTTCTCCGTCTTTTACTTTTAATTTTTTACGCAACTCTTCCGGTTTAATGAAAAAATTTTCTGTCATTATCTGTGACTCCCCTACTCCTTCCTCTTTCAGTTTACGTTTTAGTTTGCGCAGAGAGTCAGAGTGATAGATCACCTCAAAGACTCTTAGGAGATCATTTTCTTTTATTACTTTTTCTGATGTGAGAAGTGATGCTTTGGAGCTTATTCTTTTTATGTTGTATTTTTTTGCCAGCTCGTCTATAAGACTTGCTTTTATTACCGCTTTATTAGGCTTATAAAGATAGTTTTGTATGCTTGTAACGGGTGCTTCTTTTTCTTTTTTTGATATAAGAGATTTTTTCCCAATTTCTGAAAAACATGTCGCTTTTCTGTGAAAGCGGTTTAGCCTTCCAAGCCAAAGCAAAGCAAGCTTGTTATTGTTTTTCTTAGAAACCACCTCTAGTCCTGGATGCTCAGGAAGTTTTTTTATTTCTTGATCATCAAACGCGGGAGATATTTTAATGCACCCGTCTGGAATTTTCTCTAAGAGCAAGGGAGCTATCTTTTCTACTGGCGGCGTTGAATTGAAAATGGAGCGCGTTTTTGTTTTTCCGGGACGCTCTCTTTGGGGATCAAAAAAGAAAGCGTCTACCTTTTTTAGTGGCAAGTCTTCTATTCGGGAGTTTATAAAAGTTATGTTTTCTTTTACTTTGTATATTTCTGCATTCTTTTTTGCAAATTTGATGTGATCAGGGTCACTTTCTACTGCCAAAACTTTGAAGTGTTTTGCAAGTGAAAGAGAGTTTCCTCCGATTCCACATCCTACCTCCAGCACTAAGCTGTTCTCAGGGATAATCTTGAGCATCTCGCTTGCAATATAGTCTGCCAGCTCCTCTTGCGTGCTTTGCTCCAGTCCTTTACTTGTAAAGTACATTTCTTTTGCTTTTTTGAACTTTTGAGACGCCTTTCTTCTTAACTTTAAAAGAGTTGCCACATCTCTTAAACGAGCATCACTTTTCTTGAGCAGTAGTTGATCCAGCTCTTTACTTGAAAGGTGTTTATGCTTTTCAAGTAGAGACTCTCCTTCTTTTGATGTGAGAAATTCTGTGTCCATTTTGCCAAACAAGTTGATTGGTGGTATTATGCGATATGCTTAAAAAAATAGAAGTATTTCTTTACAAGGTAACACGCGACAAAGAGTATCGCTTTCTTTTAATGAAGCGTCCTCCTGAGAATGGAAGCGTCTGGCAACCAATAACGGGTCACGTAGAAAAAGATGAATGCCTCACTGATGCTGTAAAAAGAGAAGTGAAAGAGGAGGCAAGAGTAAGTATTGCAAGAATTGAGGGTCCATTTTACACCTTTTCCTATTATCGTGATGAAGGTGAGTATAAAGAGTATGTCTTTGGAGCGCAAGTTAAAAATGATGTGGAGATTGAGATATCACATGAGCATATAGACTTTTTTTGGGCAACTAAAGATGAAGCCTTGAATATGATGAAGTGGCCCGACAACAAAAAAGGACTTCAAGAGCTTTACTCTAACCTGTAAAGTGCTTTATTCCTTCTACCACCCCCTTGCAGTAGCTTTGCTTTGCTATATAAACGTTGGGATGGTTTTTGAAGTATGTCTTTAGACTCTCTGGTGCGTTGGCAACAATAATACTATTAAATCCTTTATCCAAGGGACCCGTGTCGTTGCCCGAATCTCCTGCAAAAACAACATCGCTCTTTTGAAGCTTTAACTTATCAGAGAGGAATCCCAGCACCCCCTCTTTTCCTCCCCTTTTTGGAATTATATCAACAAGTCCTATGTTTTTTACGGGATCGACGGAGTATATCAATTTTGCGGGAGTGTTTTTTATGATTCTCTCCATCTCTACCAAGGAGCTTTCATCGTCCAAGTAGTAGCTTAACTTTGCTTCTTTTTGTGCATCATACTCTTGCATGTAGAGCCCTTTTATGTCCTTTAGCTTTTCTTCTAACTCTTTCCTGTTATATCCGTCGGACATAAGATAGTTTTCGTACTCTTCGTTTTTTTGGAAACTTTTCCCACAGTATATAGAAGTTCCCACATCTGCTCCTATAAAATCCGCTTCCGGAAGCAAAGGCATAACCTCTGCAATGAGAGACAGGTTGCGACCACTTATGTAGACCACCTTCATTCCTTCGATCTTTTTTTCAAGATCTCTTATATCCTCTATAATAAGAGGATCTTTTTTGGGGATGAGAGTGTTGTCTATATCACTTGCAAATAGTTTCATATGATTTTATTGCAAATATCTGCCCGGCTGCGCTCCATGCCATACGAGAAACTCCGGCAGGAGTGTTCTCTTTGCCGTGCAAGTACTCATAAAAACCCCAGTTTTCCGCCTTATTTGCTTCCGTTAAAAGATTTAAGTAGTGTGAGGCAAGATTTTTTTCTCCTATTTTGCAGAGGGCTGATACATAAAATCCGTTTATCATGGGCCACAATCCTCCATTGTGAAGCATGTGTGGCTTGTTTTTAAAACTGAAAGAGTATCTTTCTGAAAGATCTTTCCACTCTGCATTCTCTTGCGATATGACGGGATAAAAAGAAGGAACCATTCTGTTGCTTGATATCTCCGAGATGTATTCTACTATTTTTTTGCTTTGCTCTTTGCTTGAAATATCCAGCATCATACAAAGAATATTACCAAAGGCGTCAAAACGATAGCTATTTACACTAAAAGACTCCAAAAAGAACGGTTTGTCCTTTCTTAGCCTATCAAAAGTTGGTTTGTGATAGACATACTCTTGCTTGGGGTCTTGAGGCCAAAAATTTGTTCTTATCTTTTCTCTCAACCTTTTTCTTTTTTCTTCCAAATACTGATAATTTTCGCTCATCTCTGTTTTGACATCGATAAACTCATCTATTGCAGAGTAATAGAGCGCTTGATCATAAAGAAGATAACCTCTTCTCGGTATCTCGTCTGCCCAGTCGCCGGACTCTGGTACGTATATAAAATCTCTGCGATTGAACTCCCAGCACTCAAGTAAGGAAATTGCCATGCGCATTCCCGGATAGGGTTTTAAGAGAAACTCACTGTCTTTTGTTTTTTTGTAATACCTAACGCATCCGATAACATACCAGATAGTTGCATCTACTCTTCCTGAAGTTATTCCGTAACTAACTTCTCCTTTTTCTGGCTCTATATTGCTTGCTATCTCTCCTTGTCTTCCTTGATAATCTAAAAGCGTGTCCAAGGTTCTTTTGAAGGTGTCTATAAGCTTTTCATCTTCCGTGAGAAGGGCCGCAAGTCCTGTTATTACTCCGTCTCTTGACCAAACACGCTTGTAGTTATCACTTTTTTCCGTAGAGGCGTAGAAACCGTATTTTGAAGAGCACTCATGTAAGAGTTGGGCTGCCTCTTTGTAGGACATATTTACTCAACAGATAAAACTTCAAAAACTTTTCTATTTTTCATTATATCGTGAATATGCGCGCGCATTCTTTCAAGATTTTCTTCATTTTCTTCTTCTTTAACTCTTCCGGAGGCAGCAAAGTGTCTGTCCACTTCTTTTTCTATCTCTTCATCTGTCACCTCTATGTCCTCTTTTTCGCTTATCTTGTGCAGTATAATGGCGTAAGAAACATTTTCTTTCGCCTTCTCTCTCCACTCACTCCTTAGATCATCTTCTGTTTTATTTGTGCTCTTAAGGTACTCTTCAAATGACATTCCGCTTTGACTTACTTGATGCTTCATGTTTTCAAGCATATTTTCGATCTCCTTGTCAATAAGAACTTCCGGAACCTCAAACTCTACTTTTTTCTTTATCTCCTCCATCACCTTCATCTTTAATCTTTCTGACTCTTTTGCTTTTTTATCCGCCTCAATTCCTTCTTTTATTTTTTCTTTGAGTTGTTCTATGTTTTCCACATCAGGGATAGTAGAGGCAAACTCGTCGTCTGCATCTGGCACCTCTCTTTCCATAACAGATACCATTTCTGCTTCAAAATTTACACTCTTGTTTTCTCCGGAAACGGGGATCTCGATTGAAAACTCTTTTTTATCACCTTCTTTCATTCCCAGTATATTCTCTTCAAATCCCTTGAATACATCAAGCTCTCCCTTGCCAAGTGTTACTTGAAAATCTTTTTCATCTATCTTCTTTTCTTCTTCCCCTTCAAAAGAGCCGGTAAAGTTCAAAGTTACTTTATCTCCCTCTCTTGCTTCACGAGAAACTTTATTGACCTTGGCGCGTGACTCTCTTATTTTTTCCAATGTATCATCTATCTCTTTTTTTTCTGTTTCAACTGTTGTTTTCTCATTTTTAACAGTGTCTTCCGCGATACTTTTGTAGTCCGGAAGCTCAAACTCCGGCATTACATACACCTCCGCTTTATACTTAACCTCTCCATCGGGGACAAGTGAAACGATCTCTACCTTTGGTTGTGCAACAGTGAAGAGGTTGTTTTCTTGTATGATCTTGGGATAGTCTTGCTTTATCGCCTCTTTTGCTGCCTCTTCCCAGAGCTCTTTCTTTCCCATGGTGTTTTCGACCATCTCTCGGGGAGCATTTCCGGGACGAAAGCCTTTTATATTCATGTTCTCGGAAAACTCCTTTGTGACCTTGGAGAGATGCGGCTCCATCTCTTCTGGCGTCATTGTTATTTCCAACTCCCTTTTTGTTTCTGATAGTTTGTTTATTTTTACATCCATAACTTTTAACTTTTTAAATTTCCCTGCCAAGTATATTCTTATTTGGCATTTTTTTCAACCGCATGGTTTATATGAAAAACCGCCGATAGCTCGGCGGCTTTTCTTTATTCTCGATTTTCCCAATCTTCCTCGTTTTCTTCCATATCTCCTTCTTCCTCCTCCCCCACTTCTTCTTCAACTTCTTCTTCTACTACTCCTTCTTCAACTTCTTCTCCTGTTTCTTCTTTTTCTTGTTCTCTTGTCATATACCAAACCGCTATTCCAACGATGACAAGAATCAATACCAAAATTATTAAAGTATCCATATATCTTTTTTTGGTTTCTCGACCTTGAAGATTTTAAAGAGCTTTACTCGGTGACCATGCCTTCTAAGTCATAAACATCACCTGCACCCATTATAACGATAACTTCTCCTCCTTGCAAGTCCTTTAGCAGTTTTTTGCTTGTTTCATTTAAATTTCCGGAGTAAGTGGCAAGCGATGCACTCATTGTTTCCGCACTTACTTTTTGCTTTACTCCTTCTGATTCTCTTCCACTAACAGTGTATATGTCGGTTATAAGTATCTCTTGTACCGGAAGATCTGCTATTACTTCTCTGAATCTGTCAAACAACTTGTAAGATCTGTCATACTGATGAGGCTGAAATACGGCAACTATCTTTTTTTTAGGATATTTTTCCCTTGCTGCCTCTGTGGCAGCTTTTAGCTCTGTCGGGTGATGAGCATAGTCATTTATTATAGTTACCTTTTTCCCGTTTTTTAATGTAATTCTCTTCTCTTCAAATCTTCTCCAGCACCCTTTAAAGCTCTCCAGTGCCTTAATAGCCGTTTCTCTTTTTATTCCCATCTTAAGAGAAGCAGAGAGAGCCGCAAGTGCGTTATATATGTTATGTTTTCCGGGAACTTTTAGGGTTGGTTTTTTCATGCGATAACTGTAAAAAGTTACAGGAACTTTTTTAAAATCTTTCAATAAAGAAACTATGTTCTCATCGTCTTTGTTGGCAACAATTCCTTCTTTTACATTTTCGATGTAGCTACGGAACGTATTTTTTATGTCATCGAGGTCTTTATAGTAATCAAGATGATCCTCTTCTATGTTTGTTAGCACACATAGATCGGGATGATAATTTAAAAATGATGCCTTGAACTCATCAGCTTCTATGAGAAGATAGTTTGAGCTTCCCTTGCGATAATTGGAATCCCCAAACTCTTTTAACTTTGTTCCTATTATAACTGTAGGATCGAGCCCTGCTTTTATCATTACAAGAGACAACATAGATGTCGTTGTGCTCTTTCCGTGTGTTCCGGAAACAGTTATGGTGTAGTATTTTTTTGTCAGATCACCGAGTGCCTGCGGGTAACTTTGAATTTTTACACCAAGCTCTTTTGCGCGCTCCATCTCAGGATTACTTTCTTCCACTGCCGGACTATAGACAACAAGATCGACATCTTCGGGCACATGTGTGGCAGAGTGTCCCTTGAAATAGCTCATACCTTCTTCCTCTATTGTTTTTCCTGATATGTCTGAGCCGCTAACATTGTGTCCTTCTGACAAGAAATGCTTTGCAAGAGCGGAAATTCCTATCCCCCCTACTCCTATAAAGTGAATTTTCATAGATCTATGGATTCTAATAAATTATATTGAGGCCCTTCTTTCTTTAACACACTCTCAAAAAGTGATATGGAGCTTGCCGGCAAAGACAAGGATATATCTTCTTCTACCTCAGGAATCTCTTCCTTTTCCATTTTTTTTATCTCCCACTTTCTCACTCTTCCAATTGTGATGTGTGCAAGAATATCGTCTTTTTTTGCGAAAACCACTCCTTCCTCTTCAAGATTTTTTTCTAACTCTTTTTTTAGAAGTGACAACTCTTCAGTGGTTTCTCCTTTTAACCATATGAGTTGTGGAACTCCTTTATTGTAATGGTAGCAAACCTTAAAAAAAGGTACTTCAAAAGGATCGATCATCTTAGATGTCTTTTTTGCAGCAAATATAAGCTTCTCTATTTTTTCTTCTTTGATGCCGCCAACAAAAATAAGGGTCAAGTGGATGTTCTCTTTTTCGACCCATTTTACGGAACCATGAGGAAAAAGGCTCTTTTTCTCTTCTAGTATATTCCAAATCTTTTCTCTTTTTTCTTGATCGGGGTTTATGGCAAAAAATACGCGCTTAATCATGATATTTTAACCATAGCATTTTAAAAGGATTTTGTATAATCTCCTGATTTATAATATAATGCTAAAGAAATGAAGAAAGAAGAAACAGAAATTCAAGAGATCATAAACCACTACTTTTTCACAAAAGGGTTCAGTCTTGAGGACATAAAGGAAAACTCAAAGAAGAAAAAGATAGTCTATTCGCGTCATACGCGACCCGCAAAAGACTTGCTTGAGCTTGCCGGAAGCACAAAAAAAGCAAAAAAGGCAATAGATAAGGTCGCTGCTTGGGCGAAGTCAAGGAACCTGGACTATGCCATTGAAACTGTTTTCAAGAAGTGGCCGGAGATAGACAAGTTAAAGGCGAAAGAGAAAGAGAAAAAACCTTATTATTGCGGAGATCTCATGGTAAAATCAAAGAGAAACGGTAAGTGGTATGTGATCGATAAAAGTGGTGAATGGTTGGAGTTTGCGGGAAAAGAAGAGGATATAGAATGGAGATTAGAAGATTAATAAATTAATTTATGAAGATAATATTTGCAGGAAACTCGCGTTTTGCAGAAATAACGCTAAAAGAGATTATAAAAAAAGGAGTGGTTCCTTCTCTTGTTTTGTCTGACAAAGACGATGTTTGCTTTAAGGCGGCAGAAAGTGAAGGAGTAAATGTTAAAAGTGTAGAAACTAAAGACTCTTTTCATGAAACGATAAAAAAGGAAGATCCTGATTTGGTAATTGTCGCTTCTTTTGGGGTCATTATTGATAGCAAAACTCTTTCGCTTGCCGAATTTGTAAACTTACATCCCTCTCTTCTTCCTCTTTATCGTGGATCCTCCCCTATACAAACAGCCATAATGGAGGGAGTAGAAAGAAGTGGAGTAACAGTAATAGAGATGAGTGAGGAGGTGGATAGTGGTCCCATACTTTCTTCAAAAGAAGCTTTGCTTGGAAGCAAGATAACTTACCCGGAAGCAGAAGAGTTGCTTGCCAAAGAAGGGTCTGCTCTTCTTTCTTCTGTTGTTTCTAATATGGAAAATATAGAGAAAGTTGAGCAAGACCACTCAAAAGCAACTTATACAAAAAAAATGACAAGAGAAGATGGAAGAATAGACTGGAATAAGAGTGCTCAAGAGATAGAGAGAAGAGTAAGAGCTCTTAATCCTTGGCCGGGAACCTTTTCTGAGACAGATATGGGTAGAATAAAAATATTAGAAGCTTATATTCAGGAGCAAACCAATCACGGCCCTTTTGGAGAGGTCGGAAAGACATATCTTGCCACCAATAGCATGATTGCGGTACAAACAGGCAGAGACTTCCTTTTGATAAGTAAATTGCAAATGGAGGGCAAGAACCCTGTGTCGGCTAAAGAGTTCCTTAACGGCAATATCGGGTTTGTGGGAACAGTGTTAAAATAGGTCTATATAACCCTTGAAGTCCTTGCCTATATCTTCTCTCATCATGGCAAACTCCACGGATGTTTTGAGATAGCTTAAAGGATCTCCTGTGGTATGCCACTTCCCTTCTATCGGTTGCGCTATTACACTTTTTCCTTTCTTTGTAAGATTGTTTATCATATCTGCCACCCACAGCTCTCCATCTTTTCCGGTGGAAGTTTTTTGGACCTCCTCAATAACCTCATAAGAAAAAACAAATCTTCCGAACTGGGCTTTATTCGAAGGAGCTTCTTCTGCCGGAAGTTTCTCATAAACCCCTTCTACCTCTTTTCCCTTCTTATATTTTACAGTGCCGTATCGGTGAACCTCTTCTTTTGGAACGTCTTGAACTCCCAGTACAGCGGATGGAGACTCTTTTTCAAAAACATCTATCAGTTGCTTTGTTACGGGCTCTCTGGAAATTGTAAGGTCGTCTCCGAACATATACACAAAAGACTCTTTTTTGTCCATGAGTGGAGCAATACAGCGTAAAGGAGTGGCGTTTCCATAAGGTTGGTCATTGTTTTGTCTTACATAGACAAAGTTTGCCATCCGTGGTATTTTTTTTATCCTTTCAAGTCTTTCTTTTTTTCCTGATTTTTCAAGTTCGTTTTCAAGCAGCGCATGAGAGTCAAAGTAGTCTTCAAGTGCTCCTTGTCCTGCACGAGTAACAATGATTATGTCCTTTATCCCGGAGTTAACTGCTTCTTCTACGAGATAATGGATTATAGGCTTGTCCACAATGGGAAGCATCTCTTTTGGTTGATTTTTTGTTGCTGGAAGGAATCTTGTTCCATATCCAGCAGCGGCGATAACAGCTTTTGTTACTTTACTCATAATATATTTAAATTTATCTATTACCTATAATGGCAAACATCGACTTTATTTTGCCATCTCTTCTATATGAAAAATAACTATCGCTCATGCAGTATGTGCAGTCCGCGTTGACCTTTATCTTGTTCAAACCTTCTTTAATCAAAGCCTCTTTTGCTGCTTTTTTTAGGTCAACAAACATTTTTCCTTTATTTTTTTCAGTTAACAAAGGAAACTTGGAAGCAACATCTTCTTTTACTTCAAAGTGGCACTTTCCTATTCCTGGTCCTATATAAGCATTCATCTCACTGTCATGAATTTCTCTCATCTTTAAAGCTCCAGACCTCAAAACTCCTGATATTAATCCTTTCCATCCCGCATGAAAAATTCCTACTGCCTTGTTGGTCCATAAAAAAACAGGAATGCAGTCAGCAACTGGCACGCCGATAAATAAATCTTTCTCTTTTGTAATTAATCCGTCCACACTTTTTATTGTTTTTCCTGCATGAGAACTATTTACAACTTTTACTTTATTTCCGTGTACATTTTCACTTAAAACAAGCAAGGATATGTCATTTCTCCTAAGAAAAGCATCTTTATTTTTTTTATCATCCATTGATCCATCACTTTTTTTGGAAAGAACTATTCTTGTCATATAAAAAGCGGGGTTATAAATGACTCTATGAGAGCGGCAATAAACACTAATGGAATAATAACTTTAACAAAAAAGATAAGCACTTTTTTGACCAAAGGTTTCATCTCTTTTTGTTTTATAAAGTTGTATCCAAGGAAGATCCCTAGGCCTGAGGCCATCATCGCCGCAGGTAGTTCTATTATGCCATGAGGCGCAAGCAAAAGAAATATTCCCTTAACTCCTGCTGTATCTATAAAAAGGGAAACAACTATACCTAGTATCCCTCCGTTTATGACCATGAAAAGAAAAGGAATAACACCGAATGCAACTCCCGTGATGAGCGCAAAAAACATACTAAAGGAGTTGTTTGCAAATATAAGCGCAAAAAGCTCAAAGGAGTTCAAGTCTTTTATGAAAGATAAATCTTCTCCCATCTCTGAGAAGATTTCCATGGCGATACCCGGATTAGAGGTAGCATAAAAATAACCTAAAACAGAAGATACCACAAAGACTATAGCCGATATTATGGTGCAGTAAAATATTTCTTTTTTCATATGTTTTTTATTGTTTCCATGTCTTTATCTTTTATCTCTTTTAACTTCTCTTTTTCCATATCAATAATCTCTCCTATGAACTGCCCTGAAGAGAGGTGTGGAAGAAAAACGTAATCCGCTCCTTTTTTATAAAGTTCTATCGCATCACTGTCTGTCTCTGCTCGCAGAATAATAGTTAAAGGGGGCTCCTTGAGCTTGTTTAGTAGGAAAAGATTGTCTTCTATGTTAGGACTTGTAGATATTACCGTTTTTGTTTTTGAAAGATCTATGCTTTCAAACAAATGAGGATCTGTTATGTCCGCAAACAAGCAAGATATACCTTTTTTCTTTAAGTTTTCTATTACAAACGGGTCAAAATCTATTACCATTACCTCTTTTTGGGGCATGCACGACAACACTCCCCTTCCCGTCCTGTTTCCTCCGAACATCACTATCGGTTTTGAGTTTGCCTTCAAGAAGGAAACGCCTTCTTCACTTAATGCATCTTTTCCTATAAAAGGAGATATAATTGCAAATATCTTCTCTGCGTAAAGTATGAGATAAGTTGAGACAGTGATAGTTACAACTCCTACTGCAGCTATAAGAGTAAATATCTCGTTTTCAATGTGTCCCAGTGTCAGTCCCATGGTTCCCACTATAAGACTAAACTCTGATATCTGTGCTACCGTGAGACCCGTAAGGAAAGAAGTTCTCTTTTTATATCCCAGCAGATTCATTATGAAGAAAACAATGAGAGGATTACCGATAAGAACAAAAAAGGAAAATGTTATAATGGGAACGATCATTCCTGATATCTCTGACACGACCATTAATGATCCCAGCATGGCAAAGAATGCGAGTATAAAGAAATCTCTCAAAGGACGTATTCTGCTTGCGATGTGGTATTTTTGCGAGGAGTTGGCGAGAGCAAGACCTCCCAAGAATCCCGCAAGTTCGATTGAGAATCCTATGCTCTCCATAACAACAACAAGAAGAAAAACCCAAGCAAGAGTAAAAAGAAATATAAGTTCTTGTGATCTTGATATTTTATCAAATATAACTGGAAAAAGTCTCACTCCCAAATAGAGTGTCACTAAAAAAAACACGACACCCTGAAGAGTAATATATAAAATAGGAACAAGAGAGACTTCCTTGCCTGCGTCAAGTCCTGCCAAGAGCACAAGGATAACAACCACCACAAAGTCCTGTACTAAAAGAAGGCCGATAGATATTCTTCCATAAAGACTGTTTATGGCGTTCTTGTCGGAAAGTAGCTTAATTATTATGACTGTACTGGAAAAAGTGAGCGCTATTGCTATATAGGCGGAAGTTAATGCTTCAAACCCGAAAAATATATTTGCAATTATGTATCCGAAAAAGAAAGTGAACAATACCTGACCGACTCCTATGGCAAGAGAAACCCTTCCCACCTTCCTTAGGGATGTGTAGTCCATTTCCAGACCAACAAGAAAAAGTAGGAGAGTTACTCCTACAGAGGAAAGCAGGCGTATGCTTTCCTGGTCTTCCAGATTTAATAGTCCAAAGTATCCTATTAGCAGTCCGGTAAAAAGATAGGCAAGAATGAGTGGTTGCCTTAAGATCTTCGCCAGCACTCCTAAGATTGCAGCGACTCCGAATATTATGGCGATATCCGTCATTTGTTTATATACACTGTGCGAGTCGGGAAAGCCATGGAGATGCCTTCCTTCTCAAACTCTCTTTTTACTTTAAAAAGAATGCTTTGATGAACATCCATGTACTCTTTGAAGTCATGAGAATTAACATAGTAAACTACGGTAAAGCTCAACGAAGAGTCGCCAAACTGGTTAAAGTGTGCCCTCTCAAAGTCAGCAAGCTCTTCTTCCTCTATTACTTTTTCTACTATCCCGGGAATCTTTTCCAGTTTTTCGGAAGGTGTGTCATATGTTACACCAAAATCAAAGCTTCTCCTTCTGCTTTCCAGATCTTTGAAGTTGTGTATCTGTGCAGAAGTAAGTTCTCTGTTTGATATAACTATCTCTTCTCCTTGTAGTGCACGTAAGCGAGTTGTCTTTATTCCTATTCTCTCCACTGTACCGAGCTTGTCACCTACTATTATAAAGTCTCCTTCCACAAAAGGTTTATCAAAAAAGATGGCAAAGGAGCTGAAAAGATCTGAAAGAATGTTTTGCAGAGCAAAACCGACGGCAATACCCCCTATACCAAGTCCGGCAACAAGGGCAGTAATATTCACTCCCATTGTGGAAAGAAAGACAAGCAGCGCAAAGAACCAAAGCATGGCCTTTACTACACGAACTATTATTCCCAGAGAAGCTTCTTGTTTCTTTTCTTCATCGAGTTGTTTTTCTACAAAAAAATCAATTACTTGTTGGAGAGAGATGACCGCTCTTATTGATATCCATGCCACAAGGATCGCAAAAAGGATCACTGAGGCAGACTTGGGAATATTCAAAATGAGAAGCGCTATGTAAAGCGACAAGAACCCGTAAAAGGCGGGCCTTATTCTGTCTATTATCTTTACTACAAGCTCCCCTACTTCACTTCCTTTTGTTATCTTTTTTATCTTTCTAAGTATTATAAGCTTGAATATTGCAAAGAAAGAAAGGAGAACAAGCAATAAAACTAAAGAAGAGGCATACTGTGCAATAGTATTGCCAAAATATTCCAACTCCATTTTTGTTAATATATCATCCATAGTTTATATGTTATCAAAATTTTTAAAAAAGAAAACATTCTTTAGTGGTATAAGTTTTTCGTTTTCAATATTAACGCAGTCCTTTACGGAAAAATCCCCCACCCTGTCTCTTCTAAGGTCATAAAGATAGGCTCCGCAAGAAAGTTTTTCTCCTAAATCCCTTGCTAAAGAGCGAATATAAACTCCTGATCCTGTTACCGTTCTTATTTTTATAAAGGGATACTTATAAAGTATAATGTCATTCTCTTTTATGAAAACTTTTCTTTTTTTCATTTCGGGAGGAGTTCCCTTTCTTGCTAGCTTATAAGCTTCTTTTCCTTTTATTTTTACAGCCGAAAAAGCAGGTGGAGTTTGATATATCTCCCCTATAAAAGAACTCAAAGCAGTTCTTGTTTCTTCCAAAGAGGGTCTTTTAAAGGAGACTCTTTCTTTTCTACCCTCTTTATCATCTGTCTCACTTTTTTTCCCAAGCAGAATAAGGGCGGTATACTCCTTTTCGTTGAGTTGTTCGGAAAACAGATTCTTTGTTCCTTTATTGTACCCTACCACAAGCACTCCTTGAGCCAAGGGGTCGAGTGTACCTGCATGACCCCACTTTTTCACGCCGGTTATCCCCTGAATTCTATTTAGCATTTCACGGGATGTAATGTTTTTTGGCTTGTATACGGCAAAAACTTCTTTCATTTTATAGATTTGAATCCTTGCAAGAGAGTTTCTTTTTGATGTGGATTGTGTACGGCGGCTGCGGGATGAAGAAGAGGAACTATTTTTATATCACCGTAATTTGTTTTTGCAAAGAAAACTTTTCCGTGCATCTGTGTTATTGGTAGTATATCTTTTTCTAAACCAAATTTTGTAAGTATGTAAGCGGCTGAAAATCTTCCCAAGGGAGATATTGTTTCCGGCTTTATGATGTTTATCTGTCTGTCTAAAAAAGGGGCATACAACTCTATCTCATCCGGGTAAGGATCTCTGTTATTAGGGGGACGATCCTTTATTATATTTGTAATATAAGTGCTTTCACGCTCTATCCCTACTTCTTGGAGGCACCAGTCAAGAACTTTTCCCGCTGTGCCGCAAAACGGTCTACCACGCTTTGCTTCATTTGCTCCGGGAGCTTCACCGATAAACATGATCTTGGCATCATGATCACCCTCCCCTATTACCGGAAAAGCACCGTTTGCAACTCTTTCCTTGTAAAGTGGAGACTCGTTTAAGTCTAGCACTTGTTCTTTTATCTCTCTTAAAAGTTCTTTTTTTGTCATTGAAGCATTTTTATGACAATTTTTAACTCTGCAGAAGAAAGGTTGTTCTTTAATTTTTCTTTTATTTCTTCTACTATCTTTTTGCTTTTTTGAGAGGAAAGATTAAGTTCTCTTTCTACTTCTGAAAGACTTTTTTTGGTACGTAACTCGAACATCTTTACTTCTCTTTCGTCTAATATATCATCACGTAAAACTTTTTCCAGAACGCTATCCTCCTTAAAGATACAAAAGCTGTCTTTTTTGTTGTCAGAGTGAATCATGCATGCTTCCCCTTGAAATATGCGATTATAATCTCCACAGGCAAAACAACGTCCCGGATAACTACAAGGAAAATCATTTTTTTCTATAGAATCCTTTATCTTCAAAGATATATTTTTTATTTCCTCGAGAGAACTTTCTGTGTCCCCTACTTTATGCTCTACCGGATCATCATCATGTTGCAGATACCAGTAACTCACCTTTTTCACCTCCTTTTTTATATTGTTTTTTGCAAGTATGGTGTATATAGGAAGTTGCAAGGATCCGTTTGACTCTTTGTTATTGCCTGTTTTAAAGTCGACTATGTGAACTCCTCCGCAGTCAAGCAGTTCTATCCAGTCCAGACTCCCCACAAGCTTTATATCTTCTCCTTGAAAAAGGTCCAGTGTAGGAAGTTTTTTTTGTGGTTCAAGCGAAGGTCTTTTTAATAAGGGTGACCCTTCGACACGGGAAACCATGCTTACTCCACGCTCTTTAAACTCTTCCTCTTTTTTTGTTGATATAAATCCTCCTTTTTTGCCGCTATATCTTGAAAAAACTTCTTCGAATTTTTCTGCAAGAGAAAGATTTACCCTTTCTTCTATAGGAAGTGTGGCAAGCTCTTCCACAGTTTCATGTACTGCAGATCCGAGAGAAAGATAAGGGTTTACTATTTGCAACCTATTACCTGTTTCAGGGTTGCGGTAAACATACTGCATATAGTAAAGACGGGGACATTTTTTAAAAGCGGAAATTGCAGAGTGTGATATCCACAGCGTGTTTTGGTAGTTCATATTTCTATCGATAACCGGAGAAGCACTTCTCTTTTTGGTCTATTATTTCGTTATACTTTTCTATAAGTGATGTTGTTTTGGAGGCTAAATCGTTATACTCTTCGATTATAATGTTGTGCTCTACTCTACTATCCTCTTCTCTTATTGTCTCTTCAAGCTCCTTGAGTTGCTCTTCTTTTTCATCTATACGTGACACAAGCTCATCATCCATTTGAGGGCAAACAGATACCGGAGTAGCGAAAACTTGCACAGAAACAAACATCTTCGTTTCGTTTAGCTTGCCGTAACGTGAAGCAACACCCGTTTCCAGATAGTTTTCATTTAATATATTCTCTCTATGACCAGGACTTTCCATCCAAGCTTGCACAACATCTTTTTCATCTTTAAATCGGCCTCTTATAAGATTCTCTCCTATAATAATGAATTCATAGCCAACATCTGTAGCTATAGCATCAATTTCTTCTCCCGTGGGAGAGGTGTGATCAAAATAGTTTCTTTCAAGCATGTCGTCCAATTTTTTTTCTGCAATAAGAGAGAGGTCTTTATTTTCCTCAAGGCGTACCGTCTCGCTCTCTTTTCTTTTTTGATTTACCTCTTGCAGTATAGTAGAGCTCTCAAGGGGAGTATCTCTTAAGGAGTACTGCAGATAAGAGTAAAAAAGAAAGGGAATAGAGACAACTATTCCCAATACTAATCCCGCCTTAATAGGTTTGCTCATCATCTTCTTCCTCTTTTTCTTCTTCTTTCTCACTGCCTGACTCCTCTTCTCTGCTGATTATAAAACACCAGTATACTATAAAGATTGAGAATATGAATAGCAGACCACTTACCCATGTAGGGATCTCCGCTCCGGCGACTTCTACACTCCAACCAAACATCATGCGCAGAAAATCAAGTATGGCATGAACAGAAAAAAACAGTGCCACTATAAATAAAAATACTTTTTTACTCATCTATTTTAAATATTTTACTTTTACTTTTTTGACCTTTGACCAACTTTACCCTTTTTTGAGGAAATATGGAAGAGATTATCTCTGTTACACGGCGATTCACCTCTCCTCTTAGCGGCTTCTCTTTTATCTCTATCACTGCTTCTCTTTCTTTGATCCAAAAAATCTTTTCTTTTCTACTGCTGGGAACTACTTTCACTTTTACATACATAACCACTCACCATCATCCATCTCCTCTGTTATTATTATCTCTTCTTCCTCCGGTTCACTTTCTGCTTCACTTAAAAATCTGGAAGGCATTGAGGAGTTACGGAAACTGTATACGGGGTAAGTAAGGAAAAGATTTTTCTTGCATCTTGTTACGGCCACATAAAAGAGCCTTCTTTCCTCTTCAATACTTCCCTCCTCTACTGCTTTTATGTATGGGAAATCACCTTCTTTTAGTGATATAACAAAAACAGTATCCCACTCCAATCCTTTTGCCTGGTGTACAGTGCTAAGGGTTACCGCATCTCCTCCGCCTTCTCTTGCCTGAAAGTCTTCACTTAAAGAGAACTCTGCTATTACGTCCTCTATGCTTTCATATTTTGCGGAAAGGTCACAAAAACGATTTAAATCCGTTATCCTTTCTTCTGGATTATCAAAAAAAGAACGCAGGTAGTTCTCATAAAAACGAGACATGAAAATCTCTGTTATCTTTTCTGTGGAGGCTTCTATTTTTGCTTCTTGCAAAAGTGAAAGAAGAAACAAGATGCCTTCTTTTGCGCGACTGGAAACAACACAAGATATCTCTTCTTTTTGAGTGCAGACGTGATCCAAGCTCTCTCTTTTTAGTATCTCTTCCAAGGCACGAGAAGCATATATTTTTCCTACTCCTCGCATTCTGGACAACAACCTCATCCAAGAGGTTTCATCGCGGAAATTCACTATTATACGTAAAAAAGCAGCAAGATCTTTTACATGAGCCTGTTCAAAGAATCTCACTCCTCCACGCATGATATAAGGAATTCCCTTTTTTGCAAGATCTATCTCTAGTTCTGCCGACTGATAGTGTGCACGGAAAAGCACTGCTATCTCGGAAAGAGGTATACCGGAGCGCCTCAACTCATCTATCTTGGAGGTAATAAAGTGTGCTTGCTTGAAAGGAGATTCCAACGCCTTTATCTGCGGTGAAGCACCGCCTTCCTCTATGCTTTTTAACTCCTTTTCGAAACGCTCTTTATTGTGCCTTATCACTTCATTTGCAAGTGTCAGTATCTGCGGGGTGCTGCGATAATTTGTTTCAAGGTAAAATATCTTTGCTTGTGGATAGTTGCTTGAAAAACGAAGAATATTGCTAACATCAGCGGCACGGAAAGAAAATATACTTTGAGATTCGTCTCCTACGGCAAGAACATTGCCATGTTTTCTGCTCATCTCTTTTACTATTTCGTCTTGCAGTGCGTTTGTGTCTTGATACTCATCCACCAAGATATAAGAAAATGCAGAAGATAACTCTTTTTTTATTTCATCAAAAGAAAGTAGTTTTAGCCAGTTCAAGAGAAGATCGTCATAATCCATAAGATTATTTTCTTTCTTTCTCTTTTCATATTCTTCTTTTACATCCTCTATCTGTTCAAAATGATCTTCTGTAAAGTGGGAAGCATCCTTTTTGGCATTTTTGGAGATAGAGATCACGTTTTGCACAAAAGGTGCGCGCAACTTTACGTCTTTGTTTTTCAGTATAGAAGATATCATCTCTTTAGAGTCCTCTTCGTCCATTATGATAAATCTTTCCGAGTAACCGAGTGTGCTAGCATATCTACGCAAAAAAGTGTTTCCCACGTGATGGAAAGTTCCCCCTTTTACTTCACTACTGTCTCTATTTATTATTTGAGAGACACGGTGAAGCATATTTTTAGCTGCTTTTTTTGTGAAAGTTAAAAGCAAAACCTTTTCTCCGGGAACTCCTTTTTCTAACAAATAGGCGGTACGATGAACAAGAGTACGTGTTTTTCCACTTCCCGGCCCACTTAAAACCAAGCATGCTCCATCGCCTTCATGTACAACTCTTAATTGTTCTTTGTTTAGGCTTTTTTTGTAATCTATCATACATCCAGCGTATCGATCATTTCTTCCAGATTTTTTATTAGAGGATTTTGCGGCCAGGCATTTCTTATCTTTACTAGCACCATTTTGCAATACTTTATTTTTTCTTCCTTGGAAGCGTGGAATTTATCAAATGCCTTGTCTCCCACCTGCTCTATATCTGAAACAAGATCACTTATATTATGGAGCATGTCGGCACTTTTGATCAAAAGAATATCCTTCTCTGCCTCTTCCAGCTTTTCAATTACACTTTCTTTTCTCTCTCTCCATCCAATACCTTTTTCTGTCACTTGATCAACAAGAAAAGAGACACGCTTTCCAAAGATCTCTTCTATCTCTAAAAGGGAGACATCACAGTCTTCGACCACGTCATGCAATATCCCGGAAATAACAACTTCTTCGCTTGCTCCCCCTCCCGCAAGCGCAATCCCCACGCTTAAGGGGTGTATAATGTAAGGAGCGCCACTCCCCTTTCTTATTTGTCCGCGATGCGCCTTCTCAGAGAAAACCACTGCTTTGTGTACTTTTTCAGTCAACATATTAATTTTATAGATCAAGAATGCTTTTTTCCACTTCTTGGAGATCGTAAAGAGATCTTTCCAGTTCTTCTTTCTTGTGCGGAGAGTGAGACACTATCTCTTTTAGTGAGCTTTTTATTATCTTTAAACACTCCCTTATTACATAGCGCGCATAATTATTCTCAAAGGTAAGCGCTTCACTTTGTGCGAGAACAGAGCACTTCATCGAAAGTTGGCTGGAATACCAAAAAAGATCACAAGCAGCGCGTGTGAACATCCAGAAGTCTCCCTCCTCTTCTGCTTCTTCTGATATATAAAAAAGATTTTCACACCAGTTTTTTACGGCCGTATGAACAAACTCCTCTACATAAGGTAGATCGATAAAATTTTCTCTTCCGGCACACAAAGGACAGTTGTCTCTTCCGCAGTTAACCCTTTTCCATGTACACTCCATAAAAGAAGGAATGCTTTGAAGGTGTTTTTCGTAAATGTTGCGATAATACTCTTCTGAAAGAAGAACCTTACTAACGAGCATCTGCAAGCTCTTATAAACTGAAGGAGGGAGGTCGCTTATGCGGTCATACTTACAAAAATCTTCTTTATAGTAGTCCTCCATCATGTCTATGATGCGATCCACAAATTGGCAAAACTCCTTTTCTTTCTCTGATTCCAGTGGTTGAGGGAGAGAGCTAAACAGGTTCTTGCCTAAAATTATTACCGCCATTCTTACCTTCCCGGATCTACTCTTTATGTTTTCTGCAAAAAAACGAAGAAAAAACGACAGATGATAAACACCCTCTTTTTTTGCAAGATCCTTTAAGGAGTGTATAAAAAGTGCCTTGTTTTGTTCTTTTGTGTACTTCATTCTTCTTCTATCTCTTTCTTTATCTCTTCAAACTCGTTTTCTATCTCCTTCAGCCTCTCCTTGCTTTCTTTTATGACCTCCGTGGCCTCCTTTACTTTTTTTAACCCCTCCTCTACATCCACCTCTTCTCTGCTTTCGAACCAATCGGCTATCTGGGATAATTTTTTAAGATTTTTATTTAGATCTGTTGACATTTTTTATTTGTGAATTAACTGCTCCGTTGTAAAAATTAATTTTTAAATTATCACCTTTTTTTAATTCATCAACGGTCCTTACAATGCTGCCTTCCTTGCTTGCTATAGAGTATCCTAGGCGTAGTTGTCTCTTAGGATCGTTTGCAGATATTACACGAGACACATGATTTAATCTTTCTTTTTCTTTTCTTATATCAGAAATAAAAGCAGATGTTATATCAATATGACTTATTTGGTTCTTTTTATCAAGTAAGGCATTGCGAAAAAGATCTTTTATGCCTTCTTTGTGATTTGTGATCTTTTCTTTTGTGTGACGTATTGATGACTGTGTAGCAAAAACACCTTGCACTATGCGCTGTTTTGCTCTACCATAGCTCTTTATTATCTCTCCAAAATGCAGCGATATAGTCCTTAGATATTTCACAGTTCTTTTCTTTTCTTTGTATAGTAAATTGTCAAATCTTCTTTTTATCTCTTCCTTTTTAGTGTTTATCTCTTCATTTGCTGTCTCAAATCCCTTACAAAGAATATTTGCTGCAGCTGTAGGAGTTGATTGAGAGACATCCGCCGCAAGAGCGACAAGCGTGGTGTCCTCATGGTGGCCCACTCCCGCAACAACAGGTACTGGAAAGTTGTGGATCTCTCTTGTAAGTGTTTCGTTATCAAAAGCAATGAGCGATTGAAGGGATCCTCCTCCTCTTATAACAACAAGAACATCGATGTTTTCTTTTTTCATTCTTTTTAAGGCAGAAAGAAGATCAGGAACAGCCTCTTGCCCTTCTACGCGTGCATCACATGCCAACACCTTGAAGCCGAATTTTCCCAGATTTGACATAAAATCATGTACTGCCGCCCCTTTTAAAGATGTTATCAATCCTATTTTTTGTGGATAATCGGGGACATCTCTCTTGTTGTCAAAAATACCCTCCAAAGAAAGTTTTTGCTTTAACTCTTCATATGCTTTTCTGAGTGCTCCTTCTCCGGAAAGCTCCACTGTTCTTACTTTAAATGTAAGACTCCCCCGTACCGGATAAATATCTGCGTTCCCGGAAACAATAACCTTTGCTCCCTCTTCCAGGTTTGCTCCGCACATTTTATAAATAGATCTCCATATAGCGCAGTTTATAACTCCGTTTTCATCTTTAAGATTAAAGTAAACATGGCCACTTGCTGCAAACTTTAACCCGCTTATCTCACCCTCTACGCGTGCCTCCACGCCGGAAATCATCTCGTTAATTACAGAGATGTATTCCGATACGCTTATAGTCTCAGGTAACTTCATTTCTCTTTTAATAATATATCCTCTTCCATTTTAATTATACCCTTGTAGTTTTTCTCATAGCTTTCCACAGAAGGAAAGTTCATCTCTTTTATCATTTTTCCGACTCCTTTTATAAGATTTTTTGTGCGATCCACCTCTTTTTCTTGAAAATCAAGCGACATGGAAAATATATCTTCCCTGTAGGGTTCCAAGAACTCTATTATGCCCTTGGAAACACTGAACTCACGTGATTCTTCTGCCAGTATCTTATAAAAAATAAGTTGTTTTCTGAACCTCCATATTTTTCTTTTTTCATAATCATCTTTTCCTTTCCAATCTTTTACTATCTTTCCCGTTTTAAAGTCTACCACTGTAACTTGGTCATCCAAAAGAGACATCTTATCTATTTTACCGACGATCTCAATGCCACAAAAGCCGGAAAAGCTCCTTTCTATCTCATCCCGGGGATCAAAGTTTGCTTTTTGAAGATATGTTTGCAGCGCTCTCTTTCCTTTTTTCATATACTTTTCCATGTCTTTCTGTGACAATCTTTCCGCTTGAAGATGATTATAGAACGAAGAAAGACACTCATCTTCCTTGGGAAGCGTTCCTTCGCTTTTTAAGCTCATATAGACATCTTTTATGGTAGCATGCATTGCTGTACCAAAAGAGACAGGAGGAGACTTCTTTTTGGGAAAACGCAGTATAACATCCTCCAAAAACCTCTGTGGTCCCCCCTCAACCACATCAAGAAAGAGACACAATCCTGTGGGGCTTAACTTATACTTCTCAATCAAGGGCAAAATCAACTCTTTTTCGTTAGCATTAAAAGTGCGAAAACTCTCGCTTACTTGTATCGCTTCTTTCTTAAAGGTGGACTCTTCTTTTTTCAAAGAAGAAATAAAACGCAAAGGAGTTCCTTTTTTTTCTCCTTCTTTGTGTGATGTGAGAAATATATTACTTTTTGCGCGTGTAAGGGTTACGTAGAATATTCTCAATCTGTCATCTTCGTTGTCTCCCGCGTCCTTTAAAGGAAGGTTGAGAGGAAAGGGAAGTTTTGTTCCTCTTCCTCTATTATTGTTCCAAGCCTCCTCTTTGCAATTTAAAATAAAAACCGTGTCAAATTCCATTCCTTTTGCGCTATGAGAAGTTATAAGTGAAACAGACTCCTTGCCCCCATATGAGTCTTTCTGGGAAACAGATATGCCATTTTCTTGGCAAAGATCAACAAACTGTATCACATCGCAGACCTTTAACAGCCTTCCTTTTTTGTGCTCATTTACTGTATGTATAAAACGACGTAATGAAAACAACAACTGAAGATACTGCTCTTCCATGAACTGCTTATCTGGAAAATAGTACTCTTTAAACGGGCTTTTCATGGTGCTCTCTTTTGTTCCTATAATTATATCTATTAACTCATCGACGGGCTCACTTTGTGCTCTCACTCCCAAATCGATCAGGAACTCTCTTATATCAGAGAGCCCTTTTATCTCTTTCATGCAAGAAAGCCAAGATCTCCCCTCTTTCTGCGATTTAACGGAAACTTCCCAGACCTTTTCACGAGAAATATTCCAAAATGGATAACTCAGTATCTCTGGAAGGATCTCTTCTGCACAGTCAGTGTCTCGACAAAGATATTCCGCAAAACGTAAAACACCTATGATCTGCCTTATATGAGGCATGTCAATTATGTTCTCATTACCTCTATAGAAAACAGGTATACCTTTTTTTTCAAGATAAGGGAATATGTCACGCAAGTCTTTGTGAAAACGAGATATAACAGCGACATCAGAGGCGTTCTTTTTCTTTAAAGTCTCTTTTAATTTGGAAGAAACAAAAGAGTACTCTTCCTCTTTTGTTTTAAATTCTATGACTTTTATCTTTCCTTTCCTTTTCTTGTTGGTAGATCTTAGCTGCTTACTTACTTCCGGAATAATGTTCTCTAATCTTTCTTCCCCCTTCTTAACTATATCAAGAGAGGTGTCTATTATCTGTTGTGTGTTACGATAGTTTTCTATAAGAGTAACTATTTTAACGTCCCTATAGTTTTCTTTGAAGCGCACTATATTTGAAACCTCTGCTCCCTGAAAACGATATATGGCCTGATCATCATCACCTACAACACACATGTTCGGCCTTTCTTCGTTTGCAATATTGTTGTTTAAAAGATGGAGTAAGCGCATCTGCACGCCACTTGTATCCTGAAACTCGTCAACCATTATGTATAGATATTTCTCCTGGAGTGTAGATAGCAATGCTTCGTTATTTTTCAATCTAGAGATGGTGTAAATGAGCATGTCCTCAAAATCGTAATATCCTTCTTCATGCATGCGTTGTTCATATCTCTTGTAAACAGCGGCAAGAGAGTTCATCTTGTCGATGTAAGCTCTTTCTTTTAAGACATGGCCACTATCTGTTTTTGTAAGTATCTTGCTTTTAAATTCCGAGAGCTTTTTATTTAAAATTGCTCTCTTTAAAGATGATCCCACGGCAAAAGACAAGGAGTTTTTGTGACATTTTTCAAGATTTTTTAGTGCTTTCTGTGCATCTTTTGTTGATTTGCTTGTAACTCTGTTTTTTAAAAAAGAAAGCTGATCCTCTATAAATGAGAACTCTTCTTCGTTTTTTTTGAGCACATCTTTGAACTCTTCTGGAGAGAGGCCCTCTTTTTTCAGGTCTGCTATGCTATCTTTTAGAGAGGAAAGATAAATATATCCCTTGCGAGGATGATAAGTGGAAAGAGGATCATCCTCTTCCATCTCTTTTATGATTTCTTGAATTATTGATATTTTAACGATCTCATCTGCAGGATAAAAAGAAACTCCGTCATAAAAGAACTCCTTATAGCGACTCATCACCTCCACGCAAAAACTGTGAAAAGTGTGTACAGGAACCCTATATCCATCCTCCCCCATGAGCTCGATCAGCCTCTCTCTCATATTGGATGAAGCCGTGTCCGTAAAGGTAAGGCAGAGCACATTTTCCGGAGGCGTGTCGGTAACCTTTACAATGTTCGCCGTTCGCAAACCGATAAGCTCTGTTTTTCCTGAACCGGGCCCGGCAACAACAAGAAGCGGCCCCTCAATATGGTCAACCGCTTCACGTTGTTTTTCATTTAATTTGTCGTATCTTTTTTGGAATGCGCTCTTCATTTTTTAGTCACAGGAAGCACTATCTTGAAGGCGGCTCCTTTGCCATATTTGCTATTTGGAGATTCTACAAATATTTTTCCTCCTTTCTTATCAACTATAGACTTCACTATGTAGAGATCGAGACCGGATCCGTAGCTTTTTACTTCTTTTGCGGTCTCTGTGCGAAAAAACTTTTGAAATATCTTTCCCTGTTCTTCTTTTTTAATACCACAACCATCATCCCCCACATAAAAAACAATATCGTTCTCACCCTCTTCTATTAAAGAGAAAGATATATTACCTTTTTCTTCTGTGTAATTTACCGCATTTGAGAGAAGGCTTCGCAGAATTATTTTTATTGTATAAGGGTCAATTATAATCTGAGGAATAGAAGAGTAGTTCTCTTCAAGCTTTATTTCTTTTTCATTTACTTGATCTCTATACTCATCAACTATTGACTTTGCAAGTCCAACAATATCGGTTTCTTTGGGATTAAAAACGAACATCTCTAGGTCAAGGGCAGTTACATTCAAGAAAGCATCACTCAACCTTACAAGCTTTTTTGTTGAGTCATATATATTTTCCATCGCCTCTCTGTGCTCTTCTTTTACATCAAAGGTCTCATCTTCCAGCAAAGATATGGAACACCATCTTATGACAGAGAGGGGTGACTTTATTTGATGTGAAGTTATAGAAATAAACTCCGATTTTGCTTTGTCTATTTCACGGACCTCCGTTATATCACGAGATATGCTAAGCACAGAGCGCACTTTTCCATCTTTTGCCGTTTCCGGAACAAGAAAAGTATAATAGTGCTTTATACCGCTTTCAAACTCTACTTCACTATAAAAAGAAGTCCTCTCCTTGTTTTTAAACACTGACTGTACTGCCTCACATGTTGCACGAGCTCTTTCTTCGGAAAAATTAAGATCTCTTTCTGTTTTCCAAAAAAAGTCTTTCTTGTCTATTCCCATCTCTTTTTCTGCGGCAGAGTTAACATATATATAACGACACTCTTTGTCGAACCTTGCTATTATATCAGGTGTGTTTTCTGCAAGAGTTCTAAACTTCTCTTCCTGATAACTAAATATCTCCTCCATCTTTTTCTTTTTCGTGGTGTCACGTACAATGATAAGCTCTTCGGCAAATCCTTCGTACTCTACAGTACCAATGCTTATCTCGACATCTATGCACTTTCCTCTTGCATTCTCTATTTTCCCCTCATAGAAGTTTGAGAACTGGCTCCCCTTTTTTTTCTTTTCATAGTACTCATGAAAGTCACTATCCTTACCAAACAAAGAGTATATGTTTTTTCCGGCAAGATTTTTATATCCTGTCAGCTTAAGAAGTGCGGGATTGGCGTACTTTATATCTCCTTTTCTTACAATCATAACTCCATCACTTGCCCCCTCAACAAGTGTGGTGTAGCGCCTCTCTCCTTCCCTCATTCTCCTAATGAACTTATTTACCCATAAAGCAACCATAACGGCAATAGCAACACCAACAAGAATAAGAGAAACACAGATGGTTGCATCAACAAAAGAAAAATAAACAACTAAAGCTAAATAAGCAATAGAAATTAAAAGTATGAGTATCTTTTTTATCATTATATTTGAACCTCTTTTTTGCTTTTATTTCCCGTTCTGCGCCCCCCCTTTATCTTTCCTACAATAAAGGATCGCACTTCTTTTTCCCCTGCCGGAAAGGCATTAAAAATATGTCCGGGACTTAAACGGTCCCGGCCATACACAAGCCGCTCTCCCTCCGGAAGAACATCGGTGTATAACCCGAAAGGCTCCACTTCGCGCCAACCTTCGGGATTATTTTCTGTTTCAGGATAGTATATTTCCACTGTTTCCCCGGAAGAAACAGCTTCACTTATTACTTGTAATATATTCCTGAAATCGGAATAAAAAGGCATAAATCAAATAATATTCCCTTCCCTGTCTATTTCACCGTTTCTTATTCTGGTAGATGATATGGCGCCTCCATCTTCAGATAAGACGGTGTCTATCTCTTCTATCACCATCTCCTCTTTCCCTTTTTCTTTTCTTTGAGCGTTTATCTCTTCCGCTCGTGGCCTGGTTTCTTCGGAAACTACTATGCAGTCAAAGTTCTCATCAACCGCAAAACCGAAGGGGTCTTCAATTTTCTCTATCTCCACTTCCGGAAAGAGACGGAGTATCTCTGACTCACGCACTCCATAATCATCTACTACCTCACCCTTCATCTCTCTTGCCATCTGATCGGACGTAAGACCAACCTTTACATCTCCCAATGAAGAGGCGTGTGAGATCAACTCTCTGTGTCCTTTGTGCAGAAGATCGAACGTACCTCCTATAACAACTTTTTTATTCATGGTTTTATTTTAGTTTTTAAACGATTAAAAGTCAAAAATAGATCTTATCCTTTCAACATTCTCCTTGTCAGGGCCATCCCCTTTTATTCCCGGTACTTCAAGTATCCAAGGAATGTTGAGAAAAAAATCCTCTTTTGCAAGCACAAAAAAACCTTCTTTTCCTATAAATCCCTCTCCTATATTCTCATGGCGATCTTTTTGTGAGCCACTTTTTGTCATAGAATCATTTATATGAAGCGCGATAATTCTAGACAAGCCAACTTCATCGTCCCAGTGTTTAATCCATTTTTTTATCTCTTTTTCTGAGAACTCTTTTATGTCCCCGGAAGCAAAGGCGTGTGCCGTATCTATGCAAACACCAATATTTACAATATCTTCCAGGCCATTAATGATAGTTGACACCTCTTTTGCACACGTCCCTATCTTCTTTTCTCCCGCCGTGTTTTCTATTAATAGAAGCTCCTTGCCATTAAAACTTCTAAAAACTTCTTTTAATCCCTCTATTTCTCTTTCTATCGCCTTGCCTTTATCACCTCCTTTTGGAGATCCGGGATGATATATTACCCCTTTAGCACCAATAGTGCCTGCAAATCGCAAGGAGTCTACGATGCTTGTAACTGATTTTTCACGCAACTCTTTGTTTTCAGATGCAAGATTGACAAGATAAGAGGCGTGGACAAAAACAGGATCTATGCCCTTAATCTTCTCTTTGTAATTATCTACTTCTTTTTCTTCAGGAATCTTAATCTCATATCTTCGCGGACTTCCTGCAAATATCTGCATGCAATCCAAATTCATTTCCTGTGCCCTGTAAGCAGCCATGGAAAGTCCTCCGGCAACTGACACGTGAGCTCCTATTTTAGGTTTTTTCATAACTTAAAAATAAAGGAGGGTGTTATATGCCCTCCTTCATTTACAAAAAGTTATCAAACTAGGGCTGTAGAACGCCCTCCGTTTCTCCGTTTACTGATATCTCTACACTATCAATGCTGTCAAACTGAGTAAGAGTGTTTGTAATCTGATCTACTATTGCAGTAACCCACGCAGAACCTCCGGCAACGTCAAGCTCTTCACTGAAGTCCGCAAAAGCAACTCCATTCTCAATGTTTAGAGAGTTTAACTCTGTGCCCTCATCTATGGAGGTGGAGTACCCCTCCTCTTTCTCTTCTTCCGTAGGACCACTTAAAAGCTCTACAAGAGCTCTGTGCTCTACATCCGTCACATCTTCCAAGCTTCTTTCTACGGGAACAACATCTTCCATGCCATCTTCCACGATCATAAAGTAAACATTAAAAGAAGTAGTTACTTCCTCCTCTTCTTCCTCTATCATTTCGCCACTCATTTCATCAAAGACACCATCAGTTACTGCAGAAACAACCTCTCCATTCTCTACCGTAACTACGGTTGTATGAGGCGTTATCACTTGAGCCGTCATCTCTTCACTGCGATCTCCGTAACCCGCAGAATTGGACTCAAAGTCAAAAGTTACTTCTACTACTCCTTCATCCACTTCCTCTGTTTTAGAGATCTCCAAATCTCTTCCATCATAAGTATAAGTAAGAGATTGGCTTTTCATCCACTCATCTGCGATGGCGGAAGCCTCATCAAGTGTAACCTCTCCATTCTCTTCCGGTACATCGGTATCCATTCTGGAAACAAAAACCCCTGCTACTACTACGACAAGAAGAACAACTATAGCTATAATAATTTTTTTATCCATAATTATTAACTTTACTTAGTACTCGACCTTTTTATTTTAAATTAGCACAAAAATTAGTAAAAAACAATAAAGACCCTCCTTGCAAAGAGAGTCTTTATTTATGAGCAATTAAGGCTCTATAGGATCATCTATGGGATCATCCGCAGATGGCGGCTCTTCTATCTCCACATCTTCCGGAGAAGGTGTAGACATAACAAATATTAGTGCGGCAAGCCCTATCACAACTGCACCAATAACCACCGCAATAAGTATCCTTTTTATGTCCATGCTTTAAAAGATTGATTAAAATCTAATCGACCTTTTGTACATAATAACACAATAAGAGATAAACAAAAACCCCTCTCTTTTATGCCTGAGAAGGGTTTTCATGAAAAACTAGTCTACCAGCTCCTCGTCTTCCTCATCCTCATCTTCATCTTCGTCTTCATCATCTTCGCCGTTTTCATCTTCGTCTTCATCATCTTCGCCGTTTTCATCCAAGACATCGTTCTCTCCATTTATAAGCTCAACATCTTCTGTCATCATGGAGTAAGCCATAACGCCTCCCACGATAACAAGAATGATGATTATGGCGATAATTATGTTTTTTGTATCCATTACATTAAATTCAAGGACTTTTAATTTCGACCTTTTTTCCAAACTTACTTACAGAATAATAAAAACCTCCTTTTATGTAAAGAGGAGGCTTTTATTTAGTCGCTTTAGTACTCCAATTCTATATCCAGATCACTGTCGTCATTTAGC